>NZ_JBEORT010000035.1:0-59633 GCF_040302425.1 Streptomyces sp. NPDC126497 | reverse complement strand
AGGGCGCCAACGCGGAGCGTTGGCAACTGACGACAACGCGGCAGATGCGCGTGCCAAGCCCCGCGACGCCGACATGATCCAAACGAGAGGCCCTAACCCCCCGCCCGCTGGAAACCCGCGGCGCTCACGTGCGGCATGACGCTGCTCGCCACCCGGAAGCGGCCGTTGGGCACCTCGGCGGACCGGCGGACGTGCACGGCGAGCGGCCCCGCCCATTCGTAGCCGTGGCGCGCGGCGTGCCGGGCCAGCCGGTCGGTGAGCGCCTGCCCCACCCGGCTGCCGCGACGGGTCAGTTCCTCGTGCACCGGTTCGGCGAGCTCCACGTCGTAGGCGTTGGGGACCATCACCCGGCCCGCCCGGCACACCACGGCATGGTCGTCGCACTCGCGCCGCAGGGCGTCGACGAGTTCGACCGGCTCCCGGTCGAACAGGCGCGCCCACAGCGCTTCCCACCGCTTCTCCAGGGCGTCTTCCAGCGCGCTCAGGGCGCTCATGCTTTCACCTGCCTGAAACGTGGTCGGGGCGGGGACGGTGGGCGGTCTAGCGTTCCTGGAAGTCGTCGGGCTTGACCTCGGCCTCCTCCAGCGCCTCGCGCATCGTGCGGCCGGTGCCGCCCTGATCGCGTGTCTCCTTGTCCTGTCGCTGCTCGACGACGTCGTCGGTGTCCCGGGTCTTCGGCCGGTTCTCCTCGGGGACGGTCATGTCCGGTGGCTCCTGGTGTGTCAGGGGGTTTCTGCTTCGCTGCGCCGTCGGGTTCCCCCGGAGGGCCCGGATATCCCCGACGGGGCGGACCGGTTCGCTCCGGCGGACGGCCCGCGCCTCGGCGGGTCGGCTATGTTGAACTCCCGTGGGAGACGAGGGAGGCACACCGGTGCGATCGCCCCAGCAGGCACGCGCCCAGGCGTCCGCGATCACTTCGAGGAGGGCGGGGCAGGACCCGGAGGCGTCCCCGACGGCCCAGCTCCGCACCCTGTTCGACCGGTCCCGGCTCTCGCCCGGCCAGCGGCGCATCGCCCAGTACCTGATCGAGCACGTCACCGAGGCGGCGTTCCTGTCGATCACGGATCTCGCGGACCGGGTCGGGGTGAGCCAGCCCTCGGTGACCCGGTTCGCCTCGGCGGTCGGATTCAGCGGTTACCCCGCGCTGCGGGAGAGGCTCCGGTCGATCACGCTCGGCGCCCGTCCGGACGGCCCCGCCGAGGAGATCCGGGGCAACGAGCTGCAGGCGGCGGTGGACGCCGAGATCGAGAACCTGGAGAACCTGCGGCGGGACTTCGCCGACGCCGACCGGTTCGTCGAGGTCGGCCGCCGGCTGTCCGCCTCCGCACCGCTCACCGTCCTCGGGCTGCGCATCTCCGTCTCCCTGGCCGAGTACTTCGCCTACGCCGCCCGTCGGATCCACCCGGACGTCCGGCTCGTGACGCTGGGCGGCAGCGTCGCCTACGACGCGCTGCTGCAGTCGCGGGAGGCGGGCGGCACCTGGGTGCTGGCGTTCTCCATGCCGCGGCACGCCCAGGAGACCCTGACGGCGGTGCGGGTCGCCCGCGACGCCGGGCTGAAGGTGGCGCTGATCACCGATCTGGCGCTGGGCCCGATCGCGGACGAGGCCGACGTCACCTTCGCCACCGGCACCGGGTCCCGGCTGGTCTTCGACTCCTACGCGGCCCCGGGCGTGATGTGCGCGGCACTGCTGCAGGCCATGACGGACGCGGATCCGGAGCGGACCCGGGCACGGCTCGACGAGTACGAGCACGTCGCCGACGCGCACCGGTTCTTCCTCCGGGACTGAGACCCCCCGCGGATCGCCCCGCGGGACCGGACCCGCCACGACCCGCATGAATGTTTTCATACGTCTTGCAAACCGGAAGGCATATATAAATACTTCTCATGGATCACCGCCCGGCCGCTCGGCGCCGGGCACCTGCACGAGCACCCGGAGCCGCCGGCTCCTGCCCGCCCCGGCGGCCGGGGTGCCCGGCCGGGCATCCCCGTGCCCGGCCACTCGGGGCGGCCCCGGTCATCCCCTGGCCCGGGGCCGCCCCACTCCGTCGCCCGCCCGCGCGACGCCGCCCACCCGGAAGCGATGCCCATGCCCTCGACGACCGCGCGCCCCGGCCCCGACTGGCCCTGCCAGGTCAAGACGCCCGGCAGCCACGACTGGGAACGCTCGGCGGTCAGGTGGCTGCGCGAGCTGGTGCCCGCGCGCTACGCCGGCTACCCGGCGTTCGTCCGGCACCCCGTCCTGCTGGCCCGGCACGCCCGGATCCAGGTCGAGCACGAGATCCGGGTGGCCCGTACCGCCCTGCGGACCGCCCGGGTCGAGCTGCCCCGGACCGGACTGCACGAAGAGGTCATCGAGCACACGATCAAGCTCTACGCGGCCGAGGTCATGCAGCTCCAGCACATCGCCCGCAGCGTACGGGCGGTCGCCCGGGCCCTGACCGGGTCCGGCCGCTGACCGCGGGTCCCACCGGACCCGCGCGTCACAACCCCCTGGTCGGGGACGTCCGCGGATTCCGGGCGGACAAGCCGGTCAACGAACCCGGGGACGTGTGCGATGCTCGTCGCGTGATGAGGGAGCCCGTTGTCCCGGTGGAGCCCGGAGCCGCGCCGGACCTGGTGGAACTGGCCAGGGTCGTCGCCCAGCAGCGCGCCGAGATGGACCGGCTGCGCGAGCAGGCCGCGACATCGGCCGTCGTGGAGCGGGCCAAGGGCGTCGTGATGGCGCTGAGCGGCTGTTCCGCCGACGCCGCCGGCGAGACCCTGCTCCAGCGTGCCGGGGCGGCCCGCCGCACCCTGCTGGAGGAGTGCTGGATCACTCTGGGGGAACTGGCTCCCTCCCGGGCCGACGGGCTCTCCGCGCGGCCCTCCGGGAACACCGGGGACGCGACGGCCGCCCGCCCCGGGACCGATGCGCCGGCGGCTCCCCCGACCCCCGACGGCGTCGCCGACTCCCTGGCCCGCCTCGCCCGGCTCCTCGTGCGCACCGGCACGCCCCACGAGCTGGCCCGCTGCCTGCTGGAACACCTCGGGCCGGAGGTGGCCGCGGACTCCGTCATGATCTACACCCGCCGGACCGGCGGCGGTCTCGAACTGCTCGGCCACGCCGGGATCGACCAACGGCTGGCCGCCCGGTGGCGCCAGGTGCCCCCCTTCAGCGGCGTGGCCGTGCTGGACGCCCTCGAATCCGGCGAACCCCTCTGGCCGGAGGACTTCGCCGACGACAGCAGGCGCCACCTGCTGATCGGCGATCCGCCCGAGCGATGGCGCTCGCACGCCTGGCTGCCGCTGCCCGGCGGGGAGAGCCCCGGGATCTGCGTCGGCGTGCTGCGCGAACGCTCCGGCCCCTTCACCCCGCGCGACCGCGCCCGTCTGCGCGAAGTGGTCCGGCTCTGCGCCGACCGGCTGCGTACGTTCACCGCCCCGTCCGGGCCCGCGGCCGACCCGCTCCCGGACTCCGTACGGGCACTGTTCACGGCGCTGCCGGTGGCGGCGATGCTGCTGACCCCGCTGCCCGGCCCGTGCGGCGTGACCGAGGACTTCCGGATCGACGCCGTGACACCGCGGGCGGCCGACATCCTGGGCGGCACCGGGAGCGATCCGGCCGGGCGGCGGCTGCGGGAGGTGCGTCCCGACCTGGTGGACACGCCGGTGTGGCAGGGCTGCCTGGACGCCCAGGCCACCGGGGAGACGTACGAGAGCGAGCCGTTCGTCCACCAGGAGGTCGTGGACGGCGTCACCGAGCCGGCCACGTACTCCGTACGGATGACCCGGTCCAAGGACGTGCTGGTCGTCACCTGGGTCCGGCACGCCTCCTCCGACCGGCAGGAGCAGCGGCTCGCCGACCTGCAGCGGCTGGGCAACCTGGGCTGGGCCAACTGGAACCTGGCGACGCGCGAGGCGTCCTGGTCGTCACAGGTCTTCGCGATCCTCGGCCGCGACCCCGCGGACGGCCCCGTCCGGCTCGTCGACCTCCCGGAACTGGCGGTGCCCGAGGACCGGTCCGCGCTGGAGCGCGTCGTCGGCGCCCTGGTCCACGAGGGGATACCGCTGGACGCCCCGTTCCGGATCCGCGACGCGCGCGGCGTCCGGCACCTGCGCCTGGCCGCCGAGGCGGTGGCCGACCTGCGCGGCACCCCCGTCGAGGTGCACGGCTTCCTGCAGGACCTGACCGCGCGGCGCCGGGCCGAGCTCGCCCTGGTGGAGACCGAGCGCGCCATCCTCACCCAGCACGACGTGCTCCAGGCCGAGCGGTCCCTGGTCGCCCGGCTGCAGAACGCCCTGCTGCCGCTGCCCGAGCGGGCGGTCGACCTGGCCGGGCTGCGCGTCGAGGTCGCCTACCTTCCCGCCCAGGCCGGCATACACGTCGGCGGCGACTGGTTCAGCGCCATCGAGCTGCCCGACGGCGACGCCCTGTTCGTCATCGGCGATGTCGCCGGGCACGGGATCGGCGCCGTGGCCACCATGGCCCAGCTGCGGTTCACCGCCAAGGGCATGGTCATCACCGGCTCCTCGCTGACCGGCGCGCTCGCCCGGCTCAACACCCTGCTGCTGCACTCCCGGGACAGCCACGCCACCGCGACCATGGTGCTGGCCCGCTACCGGCCGGCGCAGCGGCGCCTGGTCTGGGCCCAGGCGGGGCACACCCCGCCCCTGCTGCTGCGCGACGGCGAGGTGACGTACCTGCGCCGGCCCAGCGGCATGCTGCTCGGCGGTGCCACCGGGCCGCGCTTCGAGGAGGCCGAGTGCCGTCTCGAGCCCGGAGACCGGCTGCTGCTCTACACGGACGGCCTGGTGGAGCGGCCCCCGGAGAACATCGACGTGGGCTTCGGGCGTCTCGCCGAGGCCGTGGCCGCCCACCCCGGCGACGGGACCGGGTCGCTGGGGTCGCTGCTGGAGACGATGCTGGAGGACGAACGCCGCGACGACGTGTGCGTACTGGACATCCGGGTGCCGAAGGAGCGGTGACCACCGGGCCAGCCCGTCCGGCAGCGCGGTGCGGGACTCCAGCGCGAGGCCGGTGTGGTCGCCGTGGACGCCGGTCCCGTCGCCCCGGCCGCCGTACCGGAGCTGGAAGCGGGCGACGGCGGTGCGGCGGGCGGCGGGGCGGCCCGCCCGCGCGGGGGGACACGTGACGAAGGACCCGCCGGTTCAGGCGGTGTGGAGGAAACGGCGCAGCGACGCCGTCAGGGCGGACACGAACGCCTCCCGGCCGGTGTCGTCGAGGGCGTCGAGGGAGAGATAGGGGTTGAGGTCCTCCAGTTCGACCAGCAGCAGTTCGCCGTCGGGCGCGCGGCAGGCGTCGACGCGCTGGACGCCGTGGTCGAGGGTGTTCCAGTCGATGAAGCCCCGGGCGAATGCCAGGTCGTCCGGGCCGGGTTCGTACGGCTCCAGCTCCCAGCGCCGCCCGGTGTGCGGGGCGTACAGGGCGTACTGGAAGTCGTGGTCGACGAAGTAGAAGGAGACCTCGTAGGCGAAGTCGATGTGCGGCTGCACCAGGACGTCCCCGTCGACGAGGCCGCGCACCTCGTCCGCGGGGACGACGCGCAGCCCGATGGAGTCGGCGCCGAGCCTGGGCTTGACCACGTACCGTTCCGTCGCGGGCAGCCGGTGCAGGTCCTCCGGCCGGTCGACGGTGGGGATCACCGGACGGCCGGCGGCGGTCAGGTCGAGCAGGTACTGCTTGCCGGCCATGTCGCCCCGGCCGGTGAGCGGGTTGTAGACCGGCGTGCCGGTCGTGGCGGCACGCTCGCGGAAGGCCTCGTAGGCGTCCTGGTACTCCAGTACCGGGCCGCTGTTGCGGACCACGACGGCGTCGAAGCCGTCCATCAGGGCGACGGCGTCCCGCGGGTGGCACAGGGCGAGGTCGGCGTGCTCGCGCAGCCGGGAGGTGAGGAAGACGTCCTCGTCGCCGTAGCGGCGTCCGCGGGCCGGGTAGGCCAGGTCGGTGACGTACAGGACGCGGGGGCGGGCGGGCGGCATACGGGCTCCTCGGGACGGCGGTGGCTCGATCATAGGGACGACCTGCGGAAAGGAGGCGCGGCGGTACCGGGTTCCGTGGCCGGTGCGCGCCGGGTGCCGGCAGGGGCCTCCCGGTGCCGCGTTCGCACGGGAGGGGGGCGCGGAGGCCGCGGTGGGCCGTGCGCCGGGACGTGTGCGGGCCGCGTTCGGCGCCGGGCCCGTCGGCGCGGCGAACGAGGTTCACCCGGCCCCGCGGGGCACCGCTGTGGCGGGTGGTGCGGGAGCCGGGGACCGCGTTCGGACGCGGGTGACCCGGCACGCCCGCCCGCCCGCAGCCGAGGGTACGGAGTGCCTTTACTAGTGGCACTGAGTGCCATAACCTGTGGCTGTGCACGGCGGCGGGGCGCACCGGCACGTGCGTGCCGGGTGACCGCGCACGCGGGATTCCGGCCGAGCGCAGGGAGTTGACCAGCGTGTACCACCACTCAGGAAGCGTCGCTCAGCAGGCAGCCGGCTCCACGACGGGCCTCCTCGACCCCCGGGGCGAGGGCCACGCGGAGGCCATGCTCTTCCAGCGCTGCACCTGGTGCGGCACCGCCATGTACCACCGGCTGCTCTGTCCGGTCTGCCAGGGCAGCGACCTGCGCACGGAGCGCAGCGAGGGCCTCGGGACGGTCCGCCATTCCACGGTGCTGCACCGCAACACCCCGGCGGCCCGCAATGTGTCCCTGATCGAGATGGCCGAGGGGTTCGTGGTGCGCGGCCGGGTCATGGGGCCGCCCATCGGCATCCACGGCGGCGACCGGGTACGGCTGTCGACGGCCGAGGACCCGGTGCGGGGCGAGCCGGTCTTCCAGCTGGTGGACGAGCCGCTCCGGGCCTGGACCTGACGGGCCGCCGGACGGGCCGGTACGCGGTTCAGAGGGTGACGCGGATCCCGACCGTGCCGTCCGTTCCCCGGCGCAGCCGGCTGCCTAGGAGGGTCAGCCGTCCCAGGACGCCGTACTTGCGGGCGAGCAGCTTGCGGTAACGGGCCGTGGTCGCCGGGTCGCAGACCTCCGCGGTGGCGGGGACCTGGTCGCC
The DNA here is from genome assembly GCF_040302425.1 of Streptomyces sp. NPDC126497. Taxonomy (NCBI): domain Bacteria; kingdom Bacillati; phylum Actinomycetota; class Actinomycetes; order Kitasatosporales; family Streptomycetaceae; genus Streptomyces; species Streptomyces sp. NPDC126497. The sequence continues at coordinate 52,589 of NZ_JBEORT010000035.1, read as the reverse complement.
GGTGGGGTTGCCGCGCACGTCGCAGGGGCCGACGAGGACGTCGGCGCGGGCGCGGATCCGCTTCACCTTCCACGAGTCGGCGACGGTCCACACCCCGAGCGCGTCACCGTCCCGCACCACCCACACCGGCGTGGCGACGCGGGTGCCGTTCTTGCGGTAGCTGGTGAGCAACAGGTACTTCCCCGCCCCGAGCCGGTCCCTCAACGCGTCGTCCATGCGGGGAAGTCTAGGCGCCCGGACGCCGTGCGACGAAGCCGAGCTCCCGGCCCGGGCGGCCGGGGGCGTCCCGCAGGGTGCCGTCCGGTGCGGCGGCGCAGTCGGTCCGGGTCGAGGGCGTGCAGCGGATTCGGTTCACCGGACGTCTCGTGCGGGGTCCTGGTCATGGGCACACGATAGGGGCCCCGCCGCTCACGGGCGCCGGGACGACGGGGCGGACGGGACCGTGCCCGACTGAACGCGCCGGGCCGCGGGCCCGTATGGGAAGAGGGCCTTCGACTCGAGGGGAGGCCCTCGCGGTGTGCGCACCGCGCCGCCGAGGTTCGGGAGCCACGCATGAGGCACGCACGACGACGGGTCGTCCGGCGAGTGACACGGCTGGCGGCCGTCGGCGGACTCCTCCTGGGGGCCACCATGGTCACCCACGCCGTCGCCGGTGAGCCCCGTGCGCCCGGCGCGGTTCCGTTCGCCACCGCCGAGGGGACGGCGGACGCCGGACCGGGCGCCGGCCTGGTGGCGAAGCTCGGCACGTCCCGTACGGCGGGCAGCTGGATCGCCGACGACGGCAAGGCGGTGGTCGCGGTCACCGACGAGGAGGCGGCGGCCGAGGTGCGTGCGGCCGGCGCCGAGCCGAGGATGGTGCGGCACAGCATGGACGACCTCAAGTCCGCGACCGAGACACTGGGTTCGGCGCCGCGGGTGCCCGGGACGGCGTGGGCCGTGGACTACCGGACCAACGAGGTGGTGGTCCGGGGCGACAGCACGGTGTCGGCGGAGGACTGGTCCGAACTGACCGAAGTCGCCGACGGCATCGGCGGTTTCGTCCGCATGGAGCGCAGCGAGGGCGCCTTCACCACCCGGCTCAACGGGGCGCGGCCCATCCTGTCGGCGGCCGGCCGCTGTTCGGCGGGCTTCAACGTGACGGACGGGAGACGGGACTTCATCCTCACGGCCGGGCACTGCGGGCCCGACGGATCGGTGTGGTTCGCCGACGGCCAGGGCAGGCAGGAGGTCGGGACGACGGTCGGCGGCAGCTTCCCCGGGGACGACTACTCGCTGATCGAGTACGCCGGCGGGCGGGCCGGCGAGGGCGCCGGCGTGGTGGCCGTCGGTGGCGGCAAGGGCGTACGGATCACGGGGGTGGCGGATCCGGCGGTGGGCCAGCGGGTGTTCCGCAGCGGCAGCACCAGCGGACTGCGGGACGGTGAGGTGACCGCGCTCAACGCGACGGTGAACTATCCCGAGGGCACGGTCAGCGGTCTCATCGAGTCGAACGTGTGCGCCGAACCCGGGGACAGCGGCGGCCCGATGTTCTCCGAGGGCATCGCGCTCGGCGTCACGTCGGGCGGCAGCGGTGACTGCCGGACGGGCGGTACGACGTACTTCCAGCCGGTGACCAAGGCGCTGGCGCGGCTCGGTGTACGGCTCGTCGTGGCGCCCGGGGCCGACGGCGGTGCGGCGGCCCCCTCCCCCGCTCCGTCGGACGGGCGGGGCGCGGCGGCTGCGGACACCGCCTCGCCGGGATCGTCGACACCGGTGCGGGGCATCGTCCCGGACCCGTCGACGCTGCTGTCCCGGCTGGCCGACCCCCGCAACGTCGGCCCGGGGCTGCTGGTGATCGCGGGCAGTCTGGTCGCCCTGGTGGCGTCGCGCTGGATCCGGGCGGAGCAGGACCGCAAGGCGTACCGGCGTCGCTACTCGGCGACATGGGGCTGAGCGGGCGGCGGGTCCGCGGCCGCGGGATCCCGGGGCGCCGGGAACCGCGGCGACCCGGCCTGCGACGACCGGCCACAGCCCGCTCGCGGGATCGTCCTGGCCCGGGGCGACGTGCTCCACGGCGACGCCGGTGACGGTGCTCACCGGCACGACCACGCTCATCGCGCCGTGACTCGGGCCACGGTCGAGGAAGCGCACGGCGGCGGCGCTGCCGACGCCGGACAGGGCCCCCGGAGGAGGCCGGGGCCGACGGGGGTGCCGGCGGACAGGGGACGGCGGCGTGCGGCACACGGCGGGACGGCAGCCCGCCGGCGAAGTCGACGATGCCGTGGCGGAGGGCCGGGGTCGGTGTGAGGAGGGCACCCGTTCGACGACGGGTGCCCGGCCGAGGGGAGGGTGATACGGGGTCGCTCAGGCGGCCCGGGCCGGCTGCGGGAGGGCCGAGGCCCACTCCTGGACCAGGCGCTGGTACTCCTCGCGCTGTTCGACGCTGAGTGTCCCGCCCGACCGGAGCCACAGGGCCCGGATCTCCTCGTTGACCTCGTCAGCCGATCGCTCGGAAGAGGGTTCAACAGTGGTGGACATGCCGTGAAGCATACGGGGCCGGACGTGAAGACGCTGTGAGTAATCGCACGCACGTCGGGCATTTCGGGCAGTGTCGCTGATCACGTCCATCTGCCAAGGAACGTGGGTGAGTTCACACCCGGCCCTCGGGGAGGCGTCCGGATGCGGGGCGCCCGGCGGGCCGGGCGCCCCCGGCGATCAGGTGCCCGGCTTGCGCCCGTACACGTAGACGTCGTCGCCCTTCTTCAGCAGCGACCAGTACTTCTTGGCGGCGGTCTTCGTCATGTTGACGCAGCCGTGGGAGCCGGGCGGGTTCCACATGCTGACGCCGACCGAGTGGAAGGCCTGTCCGCCGTCGAAGAACTGGCTGTAGGGCATCGGCACGTCGTAGATGGTCGAGACGTGGTCGATGTTGCGCCAGTAGACCTTCTTCAGACCGGTGCGGGTCTCGTACCCGTTCCGCCCCGTGCGGACCGGGACCGGGCCGTAGACCAGCTTCTTGCCGTCCTGGATCCAGCTGAGCTGGAGCGTGAGGTTCACGCAGGCGATACGGCCCTTGTTGGTGGGGCACTTGCCCGCCTTGTTCGGGTTCTTCCCGACGGCCTTCTGCTTGTTCATCAGGTCCATCACGCCCCAGGTGACGGGGCCGGCGTACCCGACGTTCGGCGTGATGCCGTGCTTGGTCTGGAAGGCACGGATGGCCTTGCAGTCGGCGGAGGACTGCTTCCCGTCGACCGGGCGGCCGAGAAACTTCTCCACCTTCTTCTGGTACGGGCCCGCCGAGGTGGTGCAGCTCGCGGCCTGCGCCGGCGTCGCGCCGAGCGCGAGTGTGAGCGGAGCCACCAGTGAGGTGACCCCCAGGATGACGGCACTCCGCCTACGTTTGTCCCCCATGGTCCGTTTTGCCTTTCCGCAGAAGTGGGCGCATGACCTGCGCACTCTGCCAGAAAGACGGCCCGGCGGAGGAATCGGTTGTACGGACACGCCGGGGTGCAACCGAACGGTGACATCCGGTGGACAGGACCGGAAGGACCGGTCACCGCGGCGGCATTCCGCCCAGCGCCCGCCGGAATCCCGCGTCGACCGCCGCGATGCCGCCGTCGACGGTGGGGGTGGTACCGGTGAGCCGTGCGGCGCCGCGGGAGGCGGGGAAGGCGACGGCGGCCGCGACGTCCCCGGCGAACCGCGGTGCCGCGGCCGCGCCGGTGCCGCGTGCCGCCCCGGTGATGAGAACCCCGCACTCCGTGGAGCGCCCTGCGTGCGCCGTCATGGGGTGACGGTGGCCACCCGGGCGGTCACCGGGGCGGGGTCCGGACGGGATCAGCGGTAACCGGTGACGTCCGCCGGCCTGCCCGCGTCCTGGACCTCGACGATGTAGCGCCAGGCGTCCGGGCGGCTGCCGTCGAGGTCGGTGAAGCCGTACTCCCGGGCGAGGCCGCCGCTGGAGAGGGAGGTGCCGTTGAAGCGGGCCACCTCCGGATCGGCGGCGAGGGCGACGACGGCCCGCCCGACATAGCGCGGGGTCTCCGAGATGGCGAAGTGCGGGACCTTCTCCAGGGCGTCGCGCCAGTTGTCCTCGCGGACGCCGAAGTGGTCGAGCATGATCTCCGAGCGCAGCCAGCCCGGGGTGAGGGCGACGGCCGTGGCGCCGCACGGGCCGAGTTCGTGGCCGAGGGCGAACGCCATGCGCAGGACGGAGGACTTGGCGAGGTCGTAGAAGAAGGAGACGCGGTAGTGGTCGCGGTTGTAGTCGGCGGTCCCGTCGGTGACCTCGACGACCAGTCCGCCGGGGTGGCGCAGCAGCAACGGCAGCGCGTGGTGGCTGGTGATCGCGTGGGTCTCGACGGCGAGGCGGAGCAGGCGCAGTCCCTTGTCCAGGTCGTGCTCCCACACGGGTGCCTCCCAGTCGAAGAGCATCTCGCCGCCCCAGACGTCGTTGACGAGGACGTCCAGGCGGCCCTGTTCGTCGGCGATGCGGTCGACCAGCGCCTTCACCTGCCCCGGCTCCAGGTGGTCGGTCGGCACCGCGATGCCCCGGCCGCCCGCCTCGGTGACCAGGTCGGCGGTGTCCTCGATGGTCTCGGGGCGGTCGTACTCGGAGCGGCGTTCGCGGGTGGTGCGGCCCGTGACGTAGACGGTCGCGCCCGCGGCCCCCAGTTCCACGGCGATGCCCCGCCCGGCTCCCCGGGTCGCCCCGGCCACCAGCGCGACCCTGCCCTCGAGCTGCTCCGTCATGTACGGCCTCCCGTCACCGGTTTCCTGCTGTCGCTTCGAGGGTGACGGGTAAGCCGGACATCTTCTGTCGCCTTTTCGCGCCGGTCGTCCGGCGGGCCCGCTCAGTGGCCGCGTGCGATCCATTCCTCCAGGTGCGGGGCCTCCGCGCCGATGGTGGTGGGGTCGCCGTGGCCGGTGAGGACCTTCGTCCCGGGCGGGAGGGTCAGCAGCCGGTCCCGGATCGAGTCGATGATCGTCGGGAAGTGGGAGAAGGAGCGGCCGGTGGCGCCCGGACCGCCCTGGAAGAGGGTGTCGCCGGTGAACACGGCCCCCAGCCCCGGGTCGTACAGGCAGACCGCGCCGGGCGCGTGCCCCGGGGTGTGCAGCACGGTGAGGTCGGCGCCGGCGGCCTCGATCACCTGGCCGTCGACGAGCCAGGAGTCGGGGTCGCGGTCGGGGTGGGTCTGCTGCCACAGCTGCAGGTCGTCGGGGTGCAGCCAGATGGTGGCGCCGGTGCGCTCGGCGAGGGCGGGCGCGGCGTCGATGTGGTCGTTGTGGGCGTGGGTGCACACGATGGCGGTGAGGCGCCGGTCCCCCACCGCCTCGGCGATGGCGTCGGCGTCGTGGGCGGCGTCGATGACGATCGCCTCGTGGTCGTCGCCGACGATCCACACGTTGTTGTCCACGTCCCAGGTGCCGCCGTCGAGGCTGAACTGCCCCGAGGTGACGAGTCGTTCGATGCGGGCGGCCATCAGAGCACCACCACCGAACGCAGCACGTCGCCGCGGTGCATCCGCTCGAACGCCTGCTCCACCTCGTCCAGCCGGATGGTCTCGGTGACGAACGCCCCGAGGTCCAGGCGGCCCTGGAGGTGCAGGTCGATCAGCATCGGGAAGTCCCGGGAGGGCAGGCAGTCGCCGTACCAGGAGGACTTCAGGGAGCCGCCGCGGCCGAAGACGTCGAGCAGCGGCAGTTCGAGCTTCATCTCCGGGGTGGGCACGCCGACCAGGACGACCGTGCCGGCCAGGTCACGGGCGTAGAAGGCCTGCCGGTAGGTCTCGGGACGGCCGACGGCCTCGATGACCACGTCGGCGCCGAAGCCGCCGGTGAGCTCGCGGATCGCCTCGACGGGGTCGGTCTCGCGCGAGTTGACGGTGTGGGTGGCGCCCATGGAGCGGGCGGTCTCGAGCTTGCGGTCGTCGATGTCCACGGCGATGATCCTCGCCGCTCCGGCCAGCCGGGACCCGGCGACCGCCGCGTCCCCGACGCCGCCGCAGCCGATGACGGCGACCGAGTCGCCCCGGCCGACGTTCCCGGTGTTGATCGCGGCGCCGATGCCGGCCATCACGCCGCAGCCGAGCAGCCCGGCGACCTGCGCGGAGACGGCGGGGTCGACCTTGGTGCACTGTCCGGCGGCGACCAGGGTCTTCTCGGCGAAGGCGCCGATGCCCAGGGCCGGGGAGAGCTCCTGGCCCGTGGAGGCGAGGGTCATCCGCTGCTGCGCGTTGTGGGTGTCGAAGCAGTACCAGGGGCGTCCGCGCAGACAGGCGCGGCACTTCCCGCACACCGCGCGCCAGTTGAGGATCACGAAGTCGCCGGGCTCGACGTCGGTGACGCCGTCGCCGACCGACTCGACCACGCCCGCGGCCTCGTGGCCGAGCAGGAACGGGAAGTCGTCGCTGATCCCGCCCTGTTTGTAGTGCAGATCGGTGTGGCACACCCCGCAGGCCTGGACCCGGACGACCGCCTCACCGGGGCCGGGATCGGGCACGACGATCGTCTCGATCCGCACCGGCTCGTCCCTGCCGGGTGCGATCACGCCGCGTACTTCCTGCGCCATCCTGCTGACTCCTTCGTCCGCCGTGTCCGTCCCCCCGACCCTACGCGGGAATGATCGCTTCCGCCGCCCGCCGTGCGGCGGGGCCGCCCCCGCGACGTAGCCTGGACCTCCGACCGACGCCGAGGGGGGCGACGTGAGCATCGCAGCAGAGGGATCCGGTCCGCCCGCCTGGCGGCTGCTCCTCGGGTACGTACGGCCGCACCGGTGGGCGCTGCTGGGCGGCGCCGCACTGTCCCTGATGACCGGGGCGACGGGGCTGATGCTGCCGCTGGTGGCCCGGGACCTGATCGACGACCTCTCGGACGACCGGGCGATCACCGGCGCGCTGCTGCTGATGTCGGCGCTCGTCGTCGCCAACGCCGTGCTCGGCGCACTGGGTTCGTACGTCCTGCGGCGCACCGCCGAGTCGGTGGTGCTCGGGGCGCGGCGCTCGCTGTCGTCGTATCTGCTGCGGTTGCGGATCACCGCCGTGGACCGCAGCGAGCCGGGCGACCTGATGGCCCGCATCACCTCCGACACCACCCTGCTGCGCGAGGTGACCACCGACTCCCTGGTGGGTCTGGGCACGGGTGGGCTGACCCTCCTCGCGACCGTGGCGCTGATGGGCTTCGTGGACCCGGTGCTGCTGGGCGTCACGCTGGGCGTGATCGCGCTCGCGGGCACGGTGCTGGGGGTGATCGTGCCGCACATCAACCGGGCCTCCCGGCAGGCGCAGGACGCGGTCGGGATGATGGGCGCCTCGCTGGAGCGGGTGCTCGGCGCGCTGCGCACGGTCAAGGCGTCCGGTGCCGAGCCGCGGGAGGAGCGCGCGCTGCACGAGGCCGCGCGGGAGTCGTGGCGGCAGAGCGTGCGCGCCGCCAAGTGGTCGGCCGCGGCGGGCAACACGGCCGGGCTCGCGATGCAGGTCGCGTTCATCACGGTGCTCGCGGTGGGCGGCGCGCGGGTCGCGACCGGCGCCATCGACATCGGGACGCTGGTGGCGTTCCTGCTGTTCGTGTTCTATCTGATGGCGCCGATCCAGCAGGTCGTCGGAGCGCTCACGCAGTACCAGACGGGCAGCGCCGCCCTCGCCCGGATCCAGGAGGCGCTGCGGCTGCCCGCGGAACCGGTCGCCGCGCCCGCGCCGTTGCCCGCGTCCGACGCCGAGCCCGCCGCGCTGGCCTTCGAGGACGTCCGTTTCCGGTACGCCGACGACCTGCCGTACGTCCACCACGGGGTGACGTTCACCGTGCCCGCCCGGGGCATGACGGCGTTCGTCGGTCCCTCCGGAGCGGGCAAGACCACCGTCTTCTCCCTCATCGAGCGGTTCCACGACCCCGACTCCGGCGTGATCACGCTGGACGGCCGGGACCTGGCCGACTGGGAACTGCCGCGGCTGCGAGCCTCGATCGGGTACGTGGAGCAGGACGCGCCGGTGCTGTCGGGATCCCTGCGGGACAACCTGCTGCTGGGCAACCCCGGGGCGGACGACGGCACCCTGACGCGGGTGCTGAAGACGACCCGGCTCGACGGACTGGTGTCCCGGCTGCCGGACGGGCTCGACACCCTCGTCGGCCACCGCGGCACCAGGCTGTCCGGCGGTGAGCGGCAGCGGGTCGCCATAGCCCGTGCCCTGCTGCGCCGCCCCCGGCTGCTGCTGCTCGACGAGGCGACCTCGCAGCTCGACGCGGTGAACGAGGCGGCGCTGCGGGACACGGTCGCCGACGTGGCGCGCACGACGACGGTCCTGGTCGTCGCGCACCGGCTGTCCACGGTGACGGCGGCCGACCGGATCGTGGTGATGGACGCGGGCCGGGTACGGGCCGTCGGCACGCACCGGGAGCTGGTGACCGCCGATCCGCTGTACGCGGAGCTGGCGGCCACGCAGTTCCTGGCGGCGGCCGAGTGAGCGCGGCCGGACGGCGCGGGGGCCCGGCTTGCCGTGCCCGGCGGACCGCAGGACGCTCGTAGGAGGGGCCGTTCCAGCCCGCCGGAGGACCGGGCCGCGGCTCCTCGGAGGAGGTGCGTCATCATGACAACCGCGGCACATCCCGTCTTCGACGCCGACACGCTGCGCCGGGGCGTCGAGGCGGACACGTCGGCGCCGCTGGTGTCGCTCTACGCGGACGACGCGGAACTGCGCATCGTGGACCGCAACACCCAGCCCAGCCACCCCAGGGTCCTGCACGGCAGGGACGAGATCGCCGCCCTGCTCGACGACGTCTACAGCCGCGACATGACGCACACCCTCGAGGCGTGCGTCGTCCAGGGCGATCACGCCGCCTACTGCGAGAGCTGTCGGTACGCGGACGGGGTGCGGGTGCTGTCGGAGTCGGTGCTCACGCTGCGGAACGGCAGGATCACCGAGCAGGTGACGATCCAGGCCTGGGACGAGTAGGAACGGCGGTACGGAGGTGACCGGGGCACCCGGGCGCCGCACCGGATGACACGGCCGGCCCGTCCTCGTCGGTGGCCGCGGCGGGTCCGGTGTGCCGGCCGTCCGGCGTCCGGCACGCGCTCCGTTCCTCGGACAGGGCGGCCGACGCCGTCTGATTTTGTCGTGTACGCGGTCTTGTCGCGAACGGCTCCCTTCCTTACTTTTCAGTAAGTCGCTTCCCGGAGCACATGCTTACCGATTCTGGAGAGAGCCGTCATGCCGGTCCGCAGAACCAGGCACCTGTGCGCCATCGCCGCCGCGCTCGTCCTCACCGCCACCGCCCCCGCCGCAGCCGCCGCCACCACCACCGGCTCCTCCGGCCTGCGCGAGGTGCTGTTCGTGGGCAACAACTGGGACGGCACCGCCGACGTCATCGAGTCCTCCGGTGACTTCGCGAGGATCGGGCGGATCGACGTCGTCCCCGACAAGGACGAACGGATGGCCGAGATCAACGCCGACCCGATCCGCTGGATCTACTTCATGGCCATCCGGAACGGCGTCGGCGAGGGCCACGACCAGTTCGTCGACGACATGTACTCCACCCCGGACGGCACCTCGGTCGTGGTCTCCCGGCCCAGCTTCGCCGACGTCGTCTCCCTCGACCTCGCCACCGGGCGGGTCAACTGGCGCTTCCCCGTGTCGGGCCACCGCTCCGATCACATGGCCGTCTCCCCCGACGGCAAGCGGGTCGCGGTCTCGGCGTCGACCTCCAACACCGTGCACGTCCTGGACATCGTGACCGGTGACGAGGTCGGTTCGTTCAAGACCGGCGACAAGCCGCACGAGAACGTCTTCAGCCGCGACGGCAGGACCATCTGGAACATGTCCATCGGCGAGGTGAACACCGCGCTCGACGCCCCCTGGCTGGACTGGACGAAGGGCGACCGCCGCATCACGGTCGTCGACGCGGCCACGTTCAAGCAGACCAAGGTGATCGACATGCGGAACCGGCTCGACGCCGCCGGCCTGAAGGGCCACTCGGACGCGGTGCGCCCGGCCGCGTTCTCCCCGGACGAGTCGAAGCTGTACTTCCAGGTCTCGTTCTTCAACGGCTTCTTCGAGTACGACGTCGCCACCGACCGCATCACCCGCACCAAGACCCTGCCGGAGAACCCGGCCACCAGTGACGACCGCACCACCTGGGTCAACGACTCGCGCCACCACGGCATCACCATGAAACCGGACGGCACCAAGCTGTGCGTGGCCGGCACCATGGACGACTACGCGACGGTCGTCGACCGCGCGACCCTGCAGCAGGGGCCGCTCGTCCCCGCGTCCAAGCCGTACTGGGCGACCGTCAGCGGTGACGGAAGGTCCTGCGTGGTCTCCGAGAGCGGCGCCGACCGGGTCACCGCCATCGACTTCGCGACCGGCGAGAAGACCGTGTCCGTACCCGTCGGCGACCACCCGCAGCGGGTGCGCCTCGGCCATGTGGAGGCCGGCTGGTCCGGTCCGTCGGCCGGCTGAGCCGGTCCGGCACGGCCCGGCGGGGGCGCCCGCGACCCGTGCGGACCGGCACGGCGGGGGTTCCGGGGCGTGTCAGACGATCTCCGTGTCAGACGATCTCGAGGTTGGCCATCATGCCCATGTCCTCGTGCTCGGCGTTGTGGCAGTGGAAGAGGTAGCGCCCTCGGTAGCCGTCGAAACGGGTGATGACCTCCACCGTCTCGCCGGGCCCCAGTGACACCGTGTCCTTCAGGCCGGCGTCGTGCGGCAGCGGTGCGCGCCCGCCGCGGGAGAGCACCCGGAAGCCGGTCTGGTGGAGGTGGACCGGATGGTGGACGTCGGCGGTGAGGCGCCACACCTCGACGGCGCCGAGCCGGGTGCGGACGTCGGTGCGCGACGGGTCGAACGGCTTGCCGTCGACGACCCAGCCGTGCCCCTGCTCCGGGTTCCCGGCGCGGAAGGCGAACTCGCGGACGGTGGCCGCCTGTGAGCGCCGCCAGACGGGCAGGTCGTCGCAGAGCACGCCGGGGACCGTGCTGGGATCGTGCGCCCTGCGGGTGACGCGGAACGCCATGACCTCGCGGGTGCGTCCGCTGCCGAGCCGGTTGCGCAGGCGCACCCGGCTGCCGGCCGGCAGACCCGCGAAGTCGATGACCACGTCGTACCTCTCCGACGGCGCCAGGGGCAGGGTGGTGTGGGTGACGGGGGCGGCGAGCAGCCCCTGGTCGGCACCGATCTGCACCAGGCCGAGCCGGCGCCCGTCGTCCGTGACGGCCTCGAGCCGGTAGTGGCGGGCGTTGGAGGCGTTGAGCAGCCGCAGCCGGTGGCGTACGGCCTCGACCTCGTGGACGGGCCACGGCGCCCCGTTGACGACGATCACATCGCCCAGCACTCCGGCCGCGTAGGGCCCGGTCACTCCGGGCCGGTCGCGCAGCTCCGGGTCGAGGGCCGGGTAGGAGAGGGACCCGTCGGCGGCGAACGCCCGGTCGGCGATCATCAGGGCCAGCTCCCGCTCGCCGCAGGGCAGGTCCAGGGCGTCCTCGACCGTGTCGCGGACGATGTGCATCCCGGCCAGCCCTCGCCAGATCGCCGGGCCGGTGAAGTCCATCCGGTGGTCGTGGTACCAGAGCAGCGCGGCGCGCTGGTCGAGCGGATACGTGTAGGCGCGGGTCCCCCGGCTCGTCACCGCACGCGGGTCGTGCGCCGTGTGCGCGCCACCGCGGCGCCGTCGGCGGCGGGAGCCGGCGCCGGGCCGGCCGTCCGGGAGGACGAGGTCGGTGGGGTAGCCGTCGGACTCGGCCGGGGTGCGTCCGCCGTGCAGGTGCACCACGGTCGGCACCGGCAGTTCGTTGCGGTGCAGCACGGTGACCGGCCGGCCGCGGCGGGACTCGATGGTGGGGCCGGGGTAGGTGCCGTTGTAGGTCCACAGCGTCGTGGTCACCCCCGGCAGGATCCGGGCGGTCACCTGGCGCTGGGTGATCTCGTACCGGTCCGTGCCCCCGGAGGTGGCGGTCGGCGCCAGCACGGGCGGGACCGGCAGGGGAACGGTGTACGGCTCGGGCAGCGGTACGGCGCTGCGCAGTTGCTTCCCGGTGCCGCCCGGGCGGTGCGCGGCGGCGGCGTCCGCGGCGCCCGCCGCGACCAGCCCCAGCGCGGCGCCGAGCCCGAGGACCCGGCGTCGCGTCGGTTCCGTGCCGGGCCCGGGGTCCCGGCGGAGGGTCCGGGGGGACTTGGCGCCGTACGGGCCGGCCTCCGGCCCGTGGGGGATCGGCTGGTCAGACATGGGCGCTCCCGGCGCGAGGTGCTCGCGCGTGCGTGGTGGACGGTCGCGGCGCACGGCGCGCCGAGGACGGTGTGCGGCAGCGGACCGCCGGACAACTCGCCACATACTGCACCGGCTCGGACACGGCGACCAGCACCGACACCACCGGTCCCCCGCCCCCTCGGCTCCCACCGGTCACGACGAGCGGTGACGGATCGCCGTGGTCGTGTGGCGGTGGCGCGGACACGCCGGTGGCGGCGGGTCGGGAAAAACCCGGGAACGGGTGTGTGGGTCCGGTGGGGAGGGGTAGTCGCCCGGTACCACCTCCGATCGTGGGAAGGAGGTCCGTGAGAGCGCAACCATCGCAGCGTCCGGGCCGCTTCCACCGACACGAAGCGGCCCGGCCCGTCAGCGCGGGGGCAGCCGGTGGAGTTCCACCTCCGTGAGCCGGCCCTCCGCGACCGTGGCGGTCATGTAGGTGCAGTGGGGCTGTCGGCGGCGGTCCGTCGGCGATCCCGGATTGAGCAGGCGAAGTCCCGTGGGGGCGGTGGTGTCCCACGGGATGTGACTGTGTCCGAACACCAGCACGTCGATCCCGGGGAAGCGCGCCGCGCACCGGTTCTCCCGCCCCGGCGCCGGTCCTGTCTCGTGGACCACGGCGAAGCGCAGCCCGTCGAGATCCGCGTACGCGATCTCCGGCAGCCTGGCCCGCAGTTCGGGTCCGTCGTTGTTGCCGTACACGCCGACCAGTCTGCGGCTGCGGTCCTCCAGGAGATCGAGGGTGGCGGTGTCGACCCAGTCCCCCGCGTGGAACACGACGTCCGCGCGCGGGAGTTCGTCGAGCAGCGGCGCGGGCAGGCGCTTGGCGCGCTTGGGCAGATGGGTGTCGGTGGTCAGAAGGAGTCGCACGGGCGGCAGACTAGACGGCCCCGCGCCTCCGGCGGGAGACCCTGCCCCGGGCGGCCCCGCGAGCCCGCCGGGCGACGGGGCCGGTGACCGTCACGGTGCGCCCGCGACGGCGGGGCGCGGCGGGGAACACGGCGGCCGCGGCCCTACGGCCGGGCGACGCGTGCCGAGCCCGCACGTCCGACGGCGGGGGACCCGAAGGGCCCCGGACCAGATGCCGGTCGAGGTCAGCGTCATCGTTCCCGTCACACCCCGGGGAGCTGCATCGAGGACCGCGTCCCCTCGCCGCAGCGGCAGTCGCTGCCCCCGACGAGTACCAGGCGGTCTTCGCCGACGACGGTTCGACCGACGGGACCCCCGCCCGGCTCGGCCGGCCCGCCCGGACGGGACTGCCGTTCGCGCTGCGCTCCGCCGGTGGCGGCGTGCTGGTGGTCCCGCTCCCGCGCGTCCCGGTACGGTGCGGAAGGTGCTGCGCGGCGGGCGCTCGGCGCCGTTCGCACGAGTCCCCCTGATCGGTGGAGGGCGGTGACGGGACCGCACCCGTCACCGGCGCGGGAGAGCCGGCGCCGGACCGGGACCAAGCGCCCCGGCCCGACGCCGTCGTACGAGGTCTGCCGCACAGCCCACCAGGGGCCGCGCGGCAGGGAGTTCAGCGGCTGACGCCGACCTGCTCCAGGGCGCGGCGCAGGGGCTCCCATCCCACGCGCCGCGGCAGGCCGCGGTTGCGGGCCTGGGCGAGCGCGCGCCAGAACCCCGCCCCCAGCAGCGCCTCCGGCGGTACGGCCCCGGCCCGCTCCAGGATCGTCTCGGGCACCTTCTGCGGGTCCGGCACCTTGTACTCCGCCATGATCTCGTCGTACTTGTCGTGCAGCACCGTGTTGGCGGGGTCGGCGCCGAAGACGACGAGCTGACCGGTGGGCTCGGTGTCGACCAGGACGGTGACCAGGTCGGGACGGTAGCGCGCCAGCACCTCGGTGATCTTGTAGACGTCGCCGGTCCAGGCGTTGGTGTGCCGGTCGCGGGCGGCCTCGTCCACACTGCGCGGCAGCATGTCGTCGAGGACGATCACGCTGGCCCAGTCGGAGTGCTTCTCGACGTTCATGAGGTCGCGCAGGGCGTACTCGAACAGGTGCATGCCGTCGATGAACGACAGGTCGAGCGTGGTGCGGCGCCAGTGACCGATCGGGCTGCGGCCCCGGCGCAGGTTGCGCAGCGGGTGCCGGCCGCCCTTGAGGTGGGCCAGCGGATTGTCGCGGGCGAAGAAGTCGTCGCTGGTGGCCTTCACCAGGTGGACGTCGCACTTCAGCTCCGAGACCACCTTGAAGGCGGGGTCGACCGCGATGCTGGGGACGCGTGACAGACGCAGGCTGCGGCCGTCGTTGACGCCGATCTCCAGGTAGTTGCGGTTGGCGCTGACCTTGTGCAGCTCCCGGAGGAACTCATGGCGTTTCACGAAGGGGACTCTCCTTGCGGATGCGGGGCAGTGCTTCGTGCAGGGCTGCGCCCCCCGCGCGACGCGGGCAGGCCGATCCCCTGCCGGCGGTCGTGCGCGGGGCGCTGTACGAGGGCGCGGGAAACCCGCGGCCGTGGACGGCGAGCGGAACGTTCATGAAGGGGTCCGCACCTCGCCGCGGTCACCGGGGGTCTTCCGGCCGACGGGGCCTCGATGCGGCCGGCGGCGCGCGCCGTGCCGGGAGGGCCCGTCCGGGAAAGGGGCGGGGCCGGCGGCACGGGCGGGCGGAATCCGCGCGGCCGCGTCACCCATGGCCGTCCCGGCGCCGGTGACGCCGGTTCCCGCCGGGGTAGGGGTGATCGGCCTCAGCCGGATTCCGGCGCCGCCGGACAGCATGAGAGCCTTCATCCGCCTCACCATAGTCGTGTTCCGGCGGCTGGAACATCACTTGCCTGATCGCGCATCACGAAATCCCGCGAGGGGGCCGGCCGGTCACCCGGACCGCGGGCCGGTCCTCACCTCCCGCGGTGTTTCCCTCCGCACTCGCGTTCGGGGTGGTGGAGGCGGTACCGCGGTCCACGGCCGGCCGGCGGGCCCGCAGCGGGTCCTTGCCGCGCAGCCGCCGGGCCCGTGCCCGTCCGGTCTCCGCGCGGGCCCGCGCGTTCCCGACTCCCTCACCCGTGCGGGGAGTTCCGCCGGCCCGCACGGAAGGCACCGTCAGGGCCGCAGCACGAACTCCGCCCACACCTGCTTGCCCCCACTGACCGGAAGCGTTCCCCAGGCGGCCGACACGGCCTCGACGAGGAGGATGCCCCGGCCTCCGGTGGCCTCCCAGCCGATGCTGGTGGGCTTCACGGGGGTGCGGGGGGAGGCGTCGGCGACCGCCAGCCGCAGCCGGTCGTCGACCAGGGTGATGTCCAGCCGGACCTGCCCCTCGGTGTGCACCAGGGCGTTGGTGACCAGTTCGGAGACGGCGAGCAGGGCACCGTCGGTGTCCGCGGTCACGCCCCAGGAGCGCAGGGTGCGCCGGGTGAAGCGGCGGGCGTGTCCGACCGCCTGGGGCACCCGCCACACCGTCCAGCTCTCCCTGAGCGGACGGGCGGCCATGCCGTCGTAGCGCATCAGCAGCAGGGCGACGTCGTCGCTGCGCGGGGCCTCGCCGAGCAGGGCGTCCGCGACGGGCCCGAGGTCGGCGGGGTCGGAGGCGGACAGCTGCCGGGCGAAGCGGCTCATGCCCTCGTCGATGTCGGAGTCCGGGGACTCCACCAGGCCGTCCGTGGTGAGCGCGACCGTCGTGCCGGGCCGCAGTCCGAGCGGACTCATGGGGAAGTCGCTCTGCCGCACCACGCCGAGCGGTGGACCGCCCTCGGCCTCCGCGATCTCGGTGCGGCCGTCCGGATGACGCAGCACCGGTGGCAGATGACCGGCGCGGACGCACCAGGCGAAGCCCTCCTCCATGTCGACGTCGACATAGCAACAGGTGGCGAAGAGGTCGGTCTCCATGTCCACCAGGAGCCGGTTGGCGTGGGACACCACCACGTCCGGGGGATGTCCCTCGACGGCGTAGGCGCGCAGCGCGGTGCGCATCTGGCCCATGAGGGTGGCGGCGCCCGCGCTGTGGCCCTGGACGTCGCCGATGACGAGCGCGACGTGGTTGTCCGCCAGCGGGATCACGTCGTACCAGTCGCCACCCAGCTCCAGGCCCGCGGTGCTGGGCAGGTAGCGGGCGACGGCGACCGCGCCGGGCAGCCGGGGCAGGCGGCGCGGCAGCAGCTGGCGCTGCAGCATGCCGACCAGTTCGTGCTCGGCGTCGAAGGCGCGGGCCCGCATCAGGGCCTGTCCGGCGAGGCCGGCGGCGGCGGTGAGGAGGGCGCGTTCGTCCGGACCGAAGTCGTGCGGGGCGTCCCAGCCGATCAGACACACGCCGGCCATGCGGTTCCCGGCGGACAGGGGCAGCGCGGCCAGGCCGCCGGGACCGACCTCGGCGAGGGCGGTCTCCAGCGGGGAGTCCGCCAGCCAGATCCGGGCGCGGCCCTCGCGCAGGGCGGCGGCGAGCGTGGGCATGGCGCGCACCGGCGCGTCGGGCCACTCGGTGCGCCACTCCGCCCGCCACAGTTCCGGCCAGGCCTCCGGTTCCGGCGGATCGAGGACGGTGACGACGAGCCGCTCGTTCTCCAGTTCGGCGAGTGCGATGCGGTCGGCCCGCAGCGGCCGGCGCAGCGCGGCGACCACGGCCTTGCCGACGTCGCGGACGGTGACCGCGGTGGCCAGCGCGGCGGCCAGACGCTGGATGCGGGCCACGTCCGTGATGTCGGAGCGCAGCGTGGAGGCGTCGGCGACGGAGCCCACCAGCCGGGCGGGCCGTCCCGCGCCGCCGGGCACCAGCCGGCCGCGCAGCCGGAGCCACTTGGGCGGGCCGTCGGACCGGAGCACCCGGAACTCCAGTTCGCGCTCGCCGATCGTCATGTGGTCGGCCTCGACGACGGACATCAGCGAGGGCAGGTCCTCCGGCACCGCCAGCCCCAGCAGGGTCTCCACCCGTCCGTCGAAACCGTCCGGTTCCAGGCCGAAGAGCTCCAGGATGTCCTCGCCGACCCGGACCCGTCCGGTGTCCATGGCGAGGCTGAAACCCCCGGGCTGCAGGTCGGTGCCGTCGGCTGCCGCGAACGGCACGGGAGGGGCGAGGGCGTCGGCGACGAGGCCGAGACAGACGCGGTCGTCGGCGTCGAAGCCGCCGGCGCGCTCGCAGACCGCGAGCAGGCAGCCACCGCCGTCGCCGCGCACGGGCAGGGCCGCCAGGTGGAGGTCGCGGCTGGGTACGCGCCGTGACTGCGCCTGCGCGGCGGGGTCGTCCGGGCCCAGCCACACCGGCCGCCCCCGGTGGGCCCCGGCCACCGGGGAACTCCCCGAGGCGGGGTAGCTGTCCCGCACCCCGCACAGGATCCTCGGCACCCCGACCGACTCCACCAGGTGCAGCACCTCTCCGTCCACGCTGGGCGTGTACACGGCGGCGACCTCGGCACCGGCGAAGACGAGGGCCTGCTCCAGGATCCTGCGCACCCGCTCGGGTGACTCGGGGGTGACCGCGATCGCCGTCAGGGCGCCTTCCGCACGCAGCGTTCTCGTGCTGCGTCCCGCAGCGCCCTCACCGACCACGCTCGCCATTACAGCGCGTGCGGGGCATCCGCGCAGCCCCTGTACGCGTTCGGCCGTTCCCGGTGTGCGCGGGGCACGGAGGGCCCGGACGGGCTCTTGAGACCCGGGGTCCGGGGTAAACGGAAGTGGTGCGCCCCGGTGGGACGTGCGGTCCCCTGTCCGGCGCTCGTCGTGCGCGGCGGCCCGGCGGGGGGAAGATCGGGTGCCGAGGCCGGTGGCGCGGCCGTGCGAGGAGGTGGTCGGCGTGTCCGAGGGACAGTCGTCCGCGCGGGCGCCGGCCGACCGTCCGCTGCTGTCGCTGACGCTGGCCTCCATGATGGAGGGGGTGCACGCCCACTCCGGGGCGGTGTACCTGCTCGCGCCGGACCGGCCGGTGCTGGAGATGGCGGTGATGGCGGGACTGCCCCGCGCCTTCGCGGCCCCGTGGGAGCGGGTGGGGCTGAGCGCGCCCGTCCCGGTCTCCGACGCGGTGCGCGAGCGGCGGCTGGTGTGGGTGGGCGACGAGGAGGAGATGGCTCGCCGCTACCCCCGGATCGCCATGGTGCTGCCGTACCCCTTCGCGCTGGCCGCGCTGCCGGTGGCGACCGCCGCCAGGGCGTACGGCGCGGTCTTCGTGACCTGGCCCGGCGCGCGTCCGCAGGAGCTGTCCGACCGGGAGCGCGACCATCTGACCGCCGTCTGCGACCGGCTGGCGGCGCAGCTGGAGCAGGCCGCCGAGCAGAGCCTGCCCCTGGCGCCGGAGCCGGATCTGCTGGTGACGCCGTCGGCGGGCGGGGCGGCCGGCACGCCCGGCTCGGTGGAGGCGGCCCGGATGGTGTCCCGGCTGCCGTACGGCCTGTGCTCGCTCGATCTGCACGGGCGGATCGGCTTCGCCAACGCCGCCGCCTCGGAGCTGCTGGGCGTCCCGGTGAACCGGCTGCTCGGGACCCCGATGTGGGCGTCGGTGCCGTGGCTGAACGATCCCGTGTACGAGGACCGGTACCGGGCCGCGCTGTTCGGCCAGCACGTCACCTCGTTCGTCGCGCTGCGCCCGCCGGACGAGTGGCTGTCGTTCCGGCTGTATCCGAGCAGCACCGGACTCAGTGTGCGGATCAGCCGGGCGCGGGCGGTGAGGGAGATGAACCGCGAGGCGCCGCAGCCCGCGCGGGGACAGCCGCGGCTGGTCACCATCACCCAGGTGCTGGGCCTGGCCGGGGCACTGACCGAGGCGGTCGGGGTTCGGGACGTGGTGCAGCTGGTCGCGGACGAGATCGCGCCGGCGGTCGGCAGCCAGGGGCTGGTGGTCCTCGGCTCCCGGGCGGGCCGGCTGCGCGTCCTCGGCCACCGGGGGTACGCGGACGCGCGGGTCGTGGAGCGGTTCGACGGGATGCCGCTGTCGGAGCCCATCCCCGGCAGCCAGGTGCTGCGCTCCGGGGTGCCCGCCTTCTTCGAGAGCCGGGAGGAAGTCGAGCGCCTGTACCCGGCGCTGCTGGTGAACCCGTCCGAGTTCGCGGCGTGGGCGTATCTGCCGCTGATCGCCTCGGGGCGCCCGGTGGGGACGTGTGTGCTGTCGTACGCGGCACCGCACCGCTTCGCGACGGAGGAGCGGGCGATGCTGACCAACCTGGCGGGCCTGATCGCCCAGGCGCTGGAACGGGCCCTGCTCTACGACGCCAAGCACCGGCTCGCGCACGGGCTGCAGGAGGCGCTGCTGCCGCACACACTGCCGTCGCTGGCGGGGATCGAGGCGGCGGCCCGCTATCTGCCGGCCACTCGGGGCATGGAGATCGGGGGCGACTTCTACGACCTGGTGCCGGTTCAGGGGATGGCGGCGGCGGTGATCGGGGACGTGCAGGGGCACAACGTGACGGCGGCCGGGCTGATGGGGCAGGTCCGTACCGCGGTGCGGGCGTACACCGCGGTCGGGCAGGCGCCCGAGGAGGTGATGCGCAGCACCAACCGGCTGCTGCTCGACCTGGGATCCGACCTGTTCACCAGCTGTCTGTACCTGCGGCTCGATCCCGCGCGCGGGCGGGCCGTGCTGTCCCGCGCGGGTCATCCGCCGCCGCTGCTGCGCGGGCCGGACGGGCGGGTGCGGGTGCTGGACCTGGCCGGCGGCCCGCTGCTGGGCATCGACGGCTCGGCGGCGTACCCGTCGACGGAGGTCGGCCTCTCCCCCGGTTCGCTGCTGGTCCTCTACACCGACGGCCTGGTGGAGTCCCCCGGCACCGACTTCGAGGACGCCGTCGCCGGTCTGTGCCGCCGCCTCACCGACCTGGGCGACCTCCCCCTGGACGATCTCGCCGACGCCCTGGTCCGGCACGGCGCGGACGCGGAGAACCGGCTGGACGACATCGCGCTGCTCCTCCTGCGGGCCCTGCCGGACGGCTGACCCGGCGTCCGGCCCCGCCGGACGCCGGGGGCACGTCAGTGGTTCCCGGCCGGGCCGGCGTCGTACCCGGCGCCCTGGCCCGCGCCCGCTCCCTCATCGCCCGTCCGGCCGTCGCCGTCGGCCTGACCGCCGCCCGTCCGGTCACCACCCGCCTGGTCACCGGCGCCCGCGCCGTCCTCCGCGCCGAGGGTCGCGCCGACGGCCTCCAAGGCCGTGGTGACCGGCTGGAAGAACGTCTCACCGCCCGCGGTGCAGTCGCCGCTGCCACCCGAGGTCAGGCCGACGGCGAGGCCGTCCCGGGTGAACATCGGGCCGCCGCTGTCACCGGGCTCGGCGCAGACGTCCGTCTGGATGAGGCCGGTGACCGTGCCCTCCGGATAGTTCACGGTGGCGTTCAGGCCGAGCACCCGGCCGTCGGCGAGCCCGGTGGTGCTGCCCATCCGGAACACCTCCTGGCCGACGGTGGCCTCCGCGGCCCGGGACACGGGGAGGGTCCGGTCACCGAGGTCGACCTCGCTCGGCGCGACGGTCGCGGGATCGTCGTACCGGACGAGCGCGAAGTCGCCCGCGCCGGGGAAGACCGACCGGTCGACCGTGGCGATCGGCTGCCCGCCCTGCGCGTCGGACCACTGCTCGGCCGCGCCACCGCAGTGACCGGCCGTCAGGAACGCCGGGGAGCCGTCGCCCGCGGTGACGTTGAAGCCGAGGGAGCAGCGCGCGCCGCCGGAGAAGATGGCGTCGCCGCCGGACGCGAACGTCCTGAAGGCGCCCGCGGACTTCCTGATGGTCGCCATGCCGGAGCCGAGGCTCTCGACGGTGGACTCCAGCCGGTCCCACTCGTCCCCGGTCACCGTGCTGTCCGCGGTGACGAGGATCTTGTTGGTGCGCGGGTCGACGGCCCAGGAGGTCCCCGGGACGGTCGCCTCCGACCTCAGCGTCCGTGCCCCGGCCTCCAGCTCGGTCATGCTGTTGTCGACCTCGCGGACGGCCGCACCCGCCTTCTCGGCCCGCACGATCGCGTTGTCGTCGTCGCCCGGCACGACGTTGACGACGAGCTGCTTGTTCTCACCGTCGTAGTAGGAGCCGGCGAACGCGTCGCCGAGGAGCCCGGCGAGCCGTGAGGCGAGATCCGAGGCGTCACCCGCCTTCAGGGTCCTCGGAGCCGCCGCCGTCGCACCGCCCGACGCGCCGTCCTGGGAGGCGTTCGCGTGGGGGAGCAGGACGGCGGCGGCGCCGAGCGCCACCGCGCCGCCCACCGCCATCGCGGCCTTGCGCTTCGGAATTCGCTTGTGACTCAAACTTCTCGACCTCCTGGGGGGACCGGAGTCGCGCCGGTGCTCGGCGGCTGCGGGGCGCCTGGACGGCCGGTGGTACGCACGGGCCGCGAGGGGCGTTCAATCCGGCCCGCCCCGTCACTCCCGGTCACCGGGCGGGAGCTTGCGGTCACGGACGCGGAGCGGAGTCCCGGCTTCAGCGAATCTGCACAGCGAATGCCCAACCCGGTCACCGGAACCGGGGTCCGTCCACAGGCCGGCCGGCCGGGGCGCGCCTTTGGGTCCGGTGTGCCGGATTCCGGTCGGCGGGGCGCAAGCGGTCGGACGGGGCGATGCGGTGGGGCATGTGAAGAAGTCGCCGCCGAGGCGTGCCCACGTCTGCACGCCTGGATCCCCGCGGGGTGCAAATTGCCTGGTGAGAGGTTTGGTTGAGTGGAAGCCCGCGCTCGCCGCGTGCTTTGATCCATCGCACCGCAAGGCCGTTCCGGGCTCCCGGCGACGGGCGCTCGGCGCCCGCGGTCGCGGCCTTCGTCCGTCCCCGGAGGGGGCCGCTCCCCCTTGTGAAACATCCATACGAAGGGAAGTTCCATCATGAACTCCACCCCCCAGGTCGAGACCGCCGAGATCTCCGACGCCGACCTCGACAACGTCTCCGGCGGCCTGTCCGTGAACGCCGTGAACACCCTCACGGGCGCGGTGGACGGCATCGCCCCGGTCTCCGGCCTGGTCGACACGGTCGTCGGCACCGTCGAGGGTGTCACCGGCCTGAACACCGCCCCGGTCACGAACCTGGTCGCCGGTCTCTGACCGCGCCCTTTCGCCGCCGAGTCCCGGAGCCCCCGGCTCCGGGGCTTCGCGGTGCCCCCACGGTCCCTTGGATCACGTCGCACAGTCCACGCAGGTGAGGGAAGATCCGTGCAGTTCCGCCAACAGGCCCTCGCCAGGCTCCAGTCGCCGGAGGAGCTCGACCTCCCGGTGCGCTTCGCGCGCCCGCAGGGCTGGCTGGTGCTGTCCGTGACGGTGGTCGCGATGGCGGCCGCCTCGGTGTGGGCGGTGACCGGATCGGTGTCGTCCACGATCGGCGCGCCCGCGGTCCTCACGCACGGGCGGGGCAGTTACGTGCTGCAGAGCCCGGTCGCGGGGCAGGTCACCGCCGTCCTCACGAAGGAGGGCGAGCGGCTGCCCGCCGGCTCCCCCGTGCTGGAAGTGCGCACCGGGCGGGGCGACGAGGTCGTCCGCACCCTCGACGCGGGCCGGATCACCGCGCTCGCCGTCGGCACCGGACAGATCATCCCCACCGGCGCGAACGTCGCCGCCGTGGAGAAGGTCGACCGTGCGGAGGCCCCCCTGTACGCGACGGTGTACGTCCCCGCCGGGGACGCCGCCGGCATCCCCGCCCGCGCCTCCGTGGACCTCACCGTGCAGTCGGTGCCGAGCCAGGAGTACGGCGTGCTGCGCGGCGAGGTGAAGTCGGTGGGCCGCTCGGCCCAGTCGCCCCGGCAGATCGCCGCGTTCCTCGGGGACGCCCAGCTCGGCGAGCAGTTCACCAAGGAGGGCAGGCCGGTGGCCGTCACGGTCGAGCTGAACGAGTCGTCCGCCACGAAGAGCGGTTACGAGTGGTCCTCCACGGACGGTCCGCCGTTCGCGCTGACCTCGATGACCCTGGCCACGGGTTCGATCCGGCTGGCCGACCGGCGTCCCGTCGACTGGCTGCTGCCATGACCACCGCCCGGGAGACCCGTGGCCGGCGCCGCGCCGCACCGCCGAAACGCGCGGCGCCCGCGTCCCGCGCGAAGACCGTCCGTACGCCCACGGTGCTGCAGATGGAGGCCGTGGAGTGCGGTGCCGCCTCCCTCGCGATGGTGCTCGGCCACTACGGCCGTCATGTCCCGCTGGAGGAGCTGCGCATCGCCTGCGGCGTCTCGCGGGACGGCTCGCGCGCCAGCAACCTGCTGAAGGCGGCCCGCGGTTACGGGCTGACCGCCAAGGGCATGCAGATGGACCTGGCCGCCCTCGCCGAGGTGGCGGCGCCGGCCGTCCTGTTCTGGGAGTTCAACCACTACGTCGTCTACGACGGCATGGGCCGGCGGTTCGGCCGTCGCGGGGTGTACATCAACGACCCCGGCAAGGGGCGGCGGTTCGTCCCCCTGGAGGAGTTCGACGGCAGCTTCACCGGTGTCGTGCTGGTGATGGAGCCCGGCGAGGACTTCGCCCGGGGCGGCCGCAGACCCGGCGTGCTCGGTGCGATGCCGGCCCGGCTGCGCGGCACGGCGGGCACCATGCCGGCCGTGGTGCTGTCCAGCCTGCTGCTGGTGGCGGTGGGCGCGGCGGTGCCCGGGCTCAGCCGTACCTTCATCGACGAGTTCCTGATCGGCGGCCGCACCTCGACGCTCGGCGTGCTGTTCACGTCGATGGGCGCCTGCGTGCTGCTCACCCTGGTGCTGACCTGGCTGCAGCAGGGCAACCTGCTGCACGGCCGGCTGGTCTCCTCGACGCTGTCCAGCGCCCGTTTCCTGCGCCATCTGCTGCGGCTGCCGGTGACGTTCTTCGCCCAGCGCAGCCCGGCCGACCTGGTGCAGCGGCTGCAGTCCAACGACGCGGTGGCCGAGACCCTGGCCCGCGACCTGTCGGCGGCGGGCGTGGACGCGGTGGTGGTCGTGCTGTACGCGGTGCTGCTCTACACCTATGACCCGCAGCTCACCTTCGTGGGCGTCGGTGTGGCGCTGCTGAACGTCGTGGCGATGCGGATCGTCGTCCGGCTGCGCGCCACCCGTACCGCGAAGCTGCGCGCGGACAACGCGCGGCTCACCAACACGGCGTACACCGGTCTGCAGCTGATCGAGACGCTGAAGGCGACCGGCGGGGAGGACGGCTACTTCCGCAAGTGGGCCGGACAGCACGCCACCACGCTGGAGGAGCAGCAGCGGCTCGGGGTGCCGGGCGCCTGGCTCGGCGTCGTCGCGCCGACGCTCGCCACCCTCAACAGCGCGCTGATCCTGTGGATCGGCGGCACGCGGGCGGTCGAGGGACACATCTCGGTCGGTCTGCTGGTCGCCTTCCAGGCGCTGGTCGCCCGGTTCACCGCTCCGCTGACCCGGCTCAACGGGGTCGCGGGCCGGATCCAGGACTTCGCCGCGGACGTGGCCCGGCTGAGGGACGTGGAGAACTTCCGGGCGGACCCGCTCCACGGCCGCCCGGGCACCGGGGAGTCGACGCGCCGTCTGCGCGGCCACGTCGAGCTGCAGAACCTCTCCTTCGGCTACAACCCGCTGGACGAGCCGCTGCTGACCGGGTTCGACCTGGCCGTGGGCCCGGGACAGCAGGTGGCGCTGGTGGGCGGCTCAGGCAGCGGCAAGTCCACCGTCTCCCGGCTGATCTCGGGGCTGTACACGCCGTGGGAGGGCGTGATCCGGATCGACGGGCAGCGCATCGAGGACATTCCGCGCGGGGCGCTGGCCGCGTCCGTCTCCTTCGTCGACCAGGAGGTGTTCCTGTTCGAGGGCACCGTCCGGGACAACGTGACGCTGTGGGACCCCTCGATCCCGGACGAGGCGGTGGTGGAGGCGCTCAGGGACGCGGCGCTGTACGACGTGATCACGCGCAGGCCGGGCGGCATCCACAGCCCGGTCGAACAGGACGGCCGGAACTTCTCCGGCGGGCAGCGCCAGCGCCTGGAGATCGCGCGGGCGCTGGTGCGCCGGCCGAGCGTCCTGGTGCTGGACGAGGTGACCAGCGCGCTGGACGCCGAGACCGAGCTGGTGGTGATGGACAACCTGCGCCGGCGCGGCTGTGCCTGTGTGGTGATCGCGCACCGGCTGAGCACGGTGCGCGACAGCGACGAGATCGTCGTCCTGGACCACGGCACGGTCGTGGAGCGCGGACGGCACGAGGAGCTGGTGGCGCGCGGCGGCGCGTACGCGGCGCTGGTCAGGGAGCGATGAGATGACGACCGTGCACGAGGCCCGGGGCGAGGACCTCGTCCTGGGCGCGCTCGGGTCACTGGGCACGCCGATCGACTGCTCCGGGCTCGGCCGCCTCGACCTGGAGGGGCCGCAGGTGCTGTGGCTGATCGCGTCGGGGGCCGTGGACCTGTTCGCGGTGGACGCCGGACGGCAGGGCCACTGGCACCATCTGGGCCGGCTGGAGGCGGGATCGCTGGTGCTGGGCCCGGTGACCGGCCCGGCGCACACCCTGGTGGCGCGTCCGCTGCGGGGCTGCGTGGTGCGCCGCATCGGGCTGCGCGAGCTGTACCGGCCGGCGGGCGCCCGGACCTGGTCGTACGACGACTACGGAGATCCGCAGTACGTGCCGCCGGCGACGAGCCCGCTGGAGCACGCCCTCGCGCTCGGTGTGGGCCGCGGTCTGGCGGTGCTGTTCCAGGCGCCGGTGGCCACGGAGCGGGCCGCCGCGCCCGGTGACGACGACGTGTTCTGGATGCAGGTCCCGCCGGGCAGTGCGCAGTACGGCTCGCTGTACGGCGCGGAGGCGGCGGCCGATCTGCTGATGGATCCGGCGCTGTGGCAGAGCCTGGTCGACCAGCAGTACCGGCTGATGACCACGCTGGACCGGTGGATCGAACAGCTCGAGCACACCCACGAGGCGCGGACCGCGGAGGGCATCGCGGCCGGTGAGGCGGTGCGTGCCCGGGCCGACCGCACCTTGCTCGCCGCCATCGGCGGGCGTTCCGGGCGGCGCACGACGGCGGCGGACGCGGACGCCACGTACGCGGCCTGCACACTGGTCGCGCGGGCGGCCGGGATCACGCTGGCCGCGCCCGCGCGGTCCGGCACCGGCGGGGACCGGCTCGATCCGGTCGAGCGGATCGCGCTGGCCTCCCGCGTGCGCACCCGTGTCGTACGGCTGGACGGCCGCTGGTGGCGCGACGACGTGGGGCCGCTGGTGGGCCACCGGGCGCTGTCGGGTGCGCCGGTGGCGTTGCTGTGGCGGCGCGGCGGCTACGTGGCGGTGCATCCCACGACCGGCCGCGAGACACCGGTCGAGAAGGCGAACGCCGGGGAGTTCGAGCCCCGCGCGGTGATGTTCTACCGTCCGCTGCCCGAGCGGCGGCCGAGCCCGCTGCGGCTGCTGCGGTTCTGCATGACGGGCACGCGAGGTGACCTGACGGGGCTGCTGCTGAGCGGTCTGGTGACCGTGGCGATCGGGGCCCTGGTGCCGCTCGCCACCGGCAAGGTGCTCGGCGAGTACGTGCCGAAGGCGCAGACCGGGCTGATCGCGCAGACGTGTCTCGCGGTGATCGTCGGCGGTGTGGTGGCCGCGGCGTTCACGCTGCTGCAGAACCTCACCCTGCTGCGTCTGGAGGGCCGGGTGGAGGCCACGCTCCAGCCGGCCGTGTGGGACAGGCTGCTACGGCTGCCGACCACGTTCTTCACCGGGCGTTCGACGGGTGAGCTGGCGAGTGCGGCCATGGGCATCAGCGCGATCCGCCGCATGCTGGCCGGGGTCGGCCCCACGGTGGCCCAGTCGGCCACCGTGGGCGCGGTGAACCTCGGGCTGCTGCTGTGGTTCAGCGTGCCGATGGCGCTGGCCGCGCTCGGGATGCTGGTGGTCGTCGCGGGTGTGTTCCTGGGGCTCGGACTGTGGCAGGTGCGCTGGCAGCGGCGTCTGGTGGTGCTCACCAACAAGCTGAACAACCGGGCCTTCCAGACGCTGCGCGGGCTGCCGAAGCTGCGGGTGGCGGCGGCGGAGAACTACGCGTACGCCGCCTGGGCGTCCGAATTCGCCCGCAGCCGTGAGCTCCAGCGGAGGGCCGGCCGGATCAAGAACCTCACGGCGGTGCTGGGCGCGGTCCACCTGCCGCTGGTCACGCTGGTGATGTTCATGCTGCTGGCCGGTCCGGCGCGCGGTTCGATGACGGCGGCGGAGTTCCTCACCTTCAACACGTCGGTGACGATGGTGCTGACCTCGGTCACCCAGCTGACCGGCGCGTTCGTCTCGGCGGTCGCCGCGCTGCCGCTGTTCGAGCAGATCAGACCGGTGCTGGACGCCACGCCGGAGGTCCGCGCGGCGAGCACCCGGCCGGGCCCGCTGACCGGGGCGGTGGAGGCGCGACGGCTGTCCTTCCGCTACTCCGACGACGGTCCGCTGGTCCTGGACGACGTGTCCTTCGAGGCGCGGCCGGGCGAGTTCGTGGCGGTGGTCGGCCCGAGCGGCTGCGGCAAGTCCACGCTGCTGCGGCTGCTGATCGGCTTCGACCGGCCGGTGTCCGGCAGTGTGCTGTACGACGGCCAGGACCTGGCCGCGCTCGACCGGTCGGCGGTGCGCCGGCAGTGCGGGGTGGTGCTCCAGCACGCCCAGCCGTTCACCGGGTCGATCATGGACGTCATCTGCGGGACCGAGCCGTACACGCCCCAGGAGGCGATGGCGGCGGCGGAGATGGCGGGGCTGGCCGAGGACATCAGGCGGATGCCGATGGGGCTGCACACCATCGTGTCCGGCGGCGGCGCGGTCTCCGGCGGTCAGCGGCAGCGGCTGATGATCGCCCAGGCACTGATCCGACGGCCTCGGATCCTCTTCTTCGACGAGGCGACCAGCGCCCTGGACAACGAGACGCAGCGCACGGTGATCGAGAGCACCAAGGCCCTGAACGCGACCCGGATCGTGATCGCGCACCGGCTGTCGACGGTGCTCGACGCGGACCGGGTGGTGGTGATGGAGGGCGGCAAGGTGGTCCAGCAGGGCCCGCCCGCCCGGTTGCTCGCCGACACCGGCGGACGGCTGCACGAACTGGTGCGGCGGCAGCTGGCATGAGACGCCGTGCGCGCACGGGGCCCGAGGCGACGGACCGTCGCCGTCCGGACACACCGGGGGCGTTTCTTCGCCGTACGCGCGGGCCCGTCCGTTGCTCCGCGCGGTGAGTGGGTACCCACGGGCCATGCGAACCAGCGTGATGGACGTCGGATCGAAGACCGTCAGACTCGTCGTGGCCGACACGGCGGGCGGCGCGCCGCTGCCGGTGCACACGGCGAAGTGGCCGCTCAGGCTCTCCGAGCAGGTCACGCCCGGGGGGCCGGTGCCGGAGCAGGCCGTGGAGCGGCTGGTGGACGCCGTCGCCGCGGCGAACAGGACCGCCGTGCGATGGGGGGCCACGGGTCCCCTGGCGTTCGCGACCGCCGTGGTCCGCGGCGCTCCGAACCGGCAGGAGGTGCTGAGCACGGTCCGGGCCGGGACCGGCGTCGAGCTGTGCACGCTGCCGGGCGAGGTGGAGGCCGAGCTCACGTTCCTCGGGGCCAGGCGCTGGATGGGCTGGCGCTGCGGGCCGCTGGCGCTGCTGGACATCGGCGGGGGTTCGCTGGAGGTCGCCTTCGGACGCGGCCGGCTGCCCGACTTCGTCGCCTCGCTGCCGCTGGGGGCGGGCCGGCTCACCCACGAGTACTTCGCGGACGCGGACCCCCCGTCACCGGAGCAGGTGCGGGCACTGCGCCGGCGGGTGCGCCACCAGCTGCGGGACGTGGCCGCCCGGATCCGCTGGGAGGGGCCCCGCACCGCGGTCGCCACCTCCCGCACCTTCCAGCAGCTGGCGCGGCTGTGCGGGGCCGCGCCCGGACGGCACGGTCCGTTCGTGGAGCGGGAGTTGTCCTGTTCCGACCTGCGGGGAGCGATCGACCGGCTGGCCGCCCTGCCCGCAGCCGAGCGCGCCCGGCTGCCCGGCATCTCCGCGCCGCGCTCCGCGCAGAGCCTGGCGGGCGCGGTCGTGGGGCACACGGCGATGAAGCTGACCGGCCTGCGGACGGTGACGATCTGCCCCTGGGCGCTGCGCGAGGGCGTGCTGCTGCGCCACATCGAGGAGGGTCCGTCGTGGTGGGCGGAGATCATCCGCCTCAACGAGAAGGAGGCGGTGGGCGACGGTCCCGTACCGCTGCGCACCGCCCCCGCGCGACTGCCCCGCGCATGAGCACGACGGAACCCGTACACAGATACGACGGAAGGAGAGAACCCATGTCCGAGCGGGACGACCGCGAGAAGCCCGGAACGGCCCTCGACGAGGTGCTGCGCGAGGTCGAGGAGGCCGAGCGGCGCACCGAGGACGCCGGCGGGAGCCACCACCGAGGTGAGGCCTCGGATGCCGTCACCCCGAACACCGAGGCGCAGGAGGAGTCCCGGGGCGACTAGCGGGTGTCACTGCGGCGGCGGGCCGAGGGGGCGCGCCGCCAGGGCCCGGGCGACGCCCAGCAGGTTGGCGGCCATGGCCCGGGCGGTCCTGCGGGACCAGTCGTGGCCGCTTCCGCCCTCGAGGAAGCTCGGTCCGGGACCGGGGCCCTGGTTCCAGTAGGTCCAGGCCTGGCCGGGGATGGTGTAGCCGATGTCCTGCAGACCTCCGGTGATCTCGCTGATCACGTGGTGCGCGCCGTCCTCGTTCCCGGTGACGACGACGCCCGCGACCCGGTTGTAGGCGACCGGCCGGCCGTCGTCGTCCGTCTCGGACAGCATGGCGTCCATCCGCTCCAGGACCCGTTTGGCGACCGACGACGGCTGTCCGAGCCAGGTCGGCGAGGCGATGACGAGGATCTCGGACGCGAGGATCTTCTCGTGGACGCCCGGCCAGGCGTCGCCCTCGTGCACGGCCTCGCTGACCACGCCGGGGGCGATGTCCAGGTCCACCGCGCGGACGACGTCGACCTCCACGCCGTCCTTCTCCAGCTGCTCGGTGACGGTCCGGAACAGCGCCTCGGTGTTGGAGGTCTCCGGTGACTTCTTGAGGGTGCAGTTGATCACTAGTGCCTTCATGTGGTCACGGAGTACCCCGCGGGCGGCCGGTTGCCACGCGGACGGGGGTGTCCGTGGGCCGTCCGGGTACCCGGGGCCCATGGATCACCCCTGTGAAGAACCCCGGCTGCCCGCACCGCGCGGCCCCCTGAGCAGCGCCGTCGAGGACCATCTGCGGGGCACCGGCCCGCTGCCTCCCGACGAGGAGATCACCGCCGCCCCCGTGTACGGCGACGACCTCCAGCTCGCCCTGTACCTGTGCTACGAGCTGCACTACCGCGGGTTCGCGGGCGTGGCGGCGGACCTCGAGTGGGATCCCGGGCTGCTGCGCGTCCGCGCCGCCCTGGAGGACCGCTTCCTCACCGCGCTCCGCGCGGACGCCCGGCGGCACGACGACGTCGACGAGGCGCTCGCCGGGATCCTGGTGGAGCCGGTGGACGGCACGGGCGTCAGCCACTTCCTGCGCGACAAGGGCGAGTTGTGGCACGTCCGCGAGTACGCCGCCCAGCGGTCCCTGTACCACCTGAAGGAGGCCGATCCGCACGCGTGGGTGCTGCCCCGGCTGTGGGGACGGGCCAAGGCGGCGATGGCGGCGGTCGAGTTCGACGAGTACGGGGGCGGACGCGCGGACCGCGTGCACGCCCGGCTCTTCGCCGACCTGATGACGGACCTGGGTCTGGACACGACGTACGGCCGGTACCTGGACGCGGCCTGCGCCGAACTGCTCGTGACCGTGAACCTGATGTCCCTCTTCGGGCTGCGCCGCTCCCTCCGGGGCGCGCTGGTGGGCCACTTCGCGGCGGTCGAGATCACCTCCTCGCCCGGTTCGCGGCGGCTCGCCGAGGCGATGCGCCGGACGGGCGCGGGGCCCGCCGCCGAGCACTTCTACGACGAGCACGTGGAGGCGGACGCGGTGCACGAGCAGGTGGTGCGCCACGAGGTCGTCGCCGGTCTGCTGGAGGTGGAACCGCACCTCGCGGCGGACGTCGCCTTCGGCGTCGACGCCACCGTCTTCGCCGAGGACCGCCTGGGAGAGCGGCTGCTCGCGGACTGGGGCGCCGGCCGGTCGTCGCTGCGTACTCCCCTGCCCCAGGAGTTCACCCATGCTTCTTGACGGCGGGGGTACCCGGCGGTTCGTGACTCCACTGGCACCACCGGGCGTGTACGCCCCTCAGGAGGACACCGAGCTGCTGGCCGGTGTCCTGTCCGACGAACCCGTCCCTCCGGGCGCGGACGTCCTCGACGTGGGGACGGGATCCGGCGCGCTGGCGGTCGAGGCCGCCCGGCGCGGCTTCCGGGTGACCGCGGTCGACGTCTCCCGGCGGGCGGTGTGCGCGGCCCGGCTGAACGCGCTGCGGGCAGGCGTGTCGGTCCGGGTCCGGCGCGGGAACCTGTTCGCGCCGGTGCGGGGCGAGTCGTTCGACCTGATCCTCGCCAACCCGCCCTACGTCCCGGCGCCCGGCGGCTCGCTGCCGCGGGGCGCGGCCCGGGCCTGGGACGCGGGCGGCGACGGACGGCTCGTCCTGGACCGGATCTGCCGGGAGGCGCCCGCGCTGCTGCGGCCGGGCGGCGTCCTGCTGCTGGTGCAGTCGGCGCTCAGCGACCCCGAGCTGACGGTCGGCGGGCTGCGGGCGGCCGGGACGAAGGCCGCGGTGGTCCGCCGCCGGCGCATCGCCTTCGGCCCCGTGGTGCGGGGCCGGGAGCGCTGGCTGCGGGAGCGGGGACTGCTGTCCACGACCGATGACAAGGAAGAGCTGGTGGTGATCCGTGCCGAACTCCCCGTCTGACGCGCCGCGCCGCGTCACCGTCCGGCGCAAGGGCCCCCTGCTGGTGGAGGGACCCGTGGAGGTCGAGCTGGAGGACGGCACGGTCGTCGCCTCCGACCGCTTCCGGGTGGCCCTGTGCACCTGCCGCCGCAGTCGGCGGTATCCCTGGTGCGACACCAGTCACCGGGACCGCGCCTGAGCCCTGTGGTCCGGGAGGGCCCGGAGGCCGGCGGGCGGCCCCACTCCGCCCGCCGACCTCCTTGCGCGGGATCGCACGCTCCGCGGGAGGGCCGGCACTCCCCAGATCCACCGGCCGTCGCGCGGTCACGGGAAACCGTGCGATCCCGGTCTCAGAACGCGAAGACGCTCGAACCGTGAGCGTTCCTCACGCAGTCGTTGGAGAAGACGCGCTCGTAGGAGACGCGCTGTCCCCGCCACACCCCCTCGACGGTGACGAGCACCGGGTCGTACTGCTGGGTGCAGAAGACGCCCTCCCGCATCGTCAGGGCGTCGAGGTCGCCGTCGATCCGGTCCATCTCCGCGCAGGCCGCGCCCGCGGCCGGGTGGGTGCCCGAGGGCCCGGGGGCGCAGGTCAGGGTGACCGCGCGTTCCGGCGTGACGGTCGGCGCGCTGTCGCCGTGGCCCACGGTGAGCACCAGGGCCGAGGGGGCGTAGAGCGCGGACGGGGCGGTTCCCGGGGCCGCCAGCGCCGCCCCGGACAGGGGTGCGCAGACGGCGGCGGCCGTGAGGCCGAGGGTGGTGGCCCAGCGCGCGGTGTTCCGCATTGTGTGCATCCTTCCGCTCGTGTGACGAGTCGCCGGCTCGTGCCCGGTCGGTGCCGAACCGGCGTGCGGGAGTCTGCCGAGTCCGCGCCGGAACTTCACATCGGGCATGCGGATTTCGGTAACCTTGCGTATTGAATCAGTGGCGCGAAGTCACGGAAGGTACGGGGCACGGCCCCGTAACCGCACGGACGGCGGGTGCGCGAAGTGGCCAGATGGCCGGAATGCGGCCGTTCGG
The DNA here is from genome assembly GCF_040302425.1 of Streptomyces sp. NPDC126497. Lineage (NCBI taxonomy): Bacteria > Bacillati > Actinomycetota > Actinomycetes > Kitasatosporales > Streptomycetaceae > Streptomyces > Streptomyces sp. NPDC126497. Next base: position 19,745 of record NZ_JBEORT010000035.1, on the reverse strand, counting down.
TAATCGGCCTGAAACATTCCGGTTCCGCTCTCGGCGGACCGTTCCGCGACACCTTGTGTTCATGAACGAGGCGAGTAATCGTCATTACATGATTACGGCAGAACAGCGGGAGCAACTGCGGGGCTGGTTCACCGGCCGGCTCCCCGACGATCTCTTCGAAGAACTGACCGAGGTCACGGTCGACCGCGAGGAGATCACGGTCATCGGCCGCATCCCCGGTCCCCGGCCGGCGGAGGACGCCTCGCCGGCCGAACGGGAGGCGGCGGTCGAGGGCCGCGTCCAGGAATTCCGGGAGCGCACCCGGGGCGACCGGATCGCGGTCGCCCGGGACGCCGAGCACCGCTTCGGCCGGAAGGTCTCCTGGGGCGTGGAGTGCGACGGACGCCGCGTCCTGTTCACGCATGTGGCGGCGCCCGTGATGACCCGGTTGCGCCAGCCCGAGCGGCAGGTCCTCGACACCCTCATCGCGGGCGGGGTGGCCCGCAGCCGCAGCGAGGCGCTGGCCTGGTGCGTACGCCTGGTCCAGCGGCACACCGACGACTGGCTCACCGAGCTGCGCGAGTCGCTGGAGCACGTCCGGCGGGTGCGGGACCGGGGGCCGGACAACGAACCGGAGGAGGCGGAGCCCGGCGCCGACGGCGGGTGAACGGCCTCGTCCCCGGCGTCCGTCACGGTGCGGGCACGAGCCGATTCGTGCGGGTGGCCGGTGCCCGGCCCGGGACCCGGGCGTGGGACGAGGTGGCGGACGAGCCGCGCGCGGGCGGGCACGGGGCGCCCCCCTGACGCCGTCCGGTCGCCGGGAGGCAGGGGCTGCCGACGGGGCGGCGGACCCGTGTCCAGGACATCGTGGACGAGATGGAGCGGCCCGACCTGCGGGACGTCGTCCTCGTGTGCGGCACGGCTCATCCGGCGTGCCGGTCGGCCGAGCGGATCGGCGGGCGGCTGCGGCGCGTGGTGTTCGTCGACGCGAGCGTGCCGGTCGACGGGGAGTCGCCCCTGTCCGGCCGGCCGAGTGACGACGTCCGGCGGGAGATCGACGCCGACGGCGGGTCCTGGCCGCCCCTGGGGGGGCCGACGGCTACGCGGGCCAGGGCCTGACCGACGCGCAGACGGCCCGTGTCGTCGCCGGACCGGCCCCGCACCCGGGCGCCACGCCCACCGAACCGGCCGTGCCGGAGCGGCCGCCCGGCGAGCCGCCGGTGACGTGGGTGAAGTGTCCACTGGACGGCGAGGAGCCCCTTCCGGCCGTGATGGAGCCGCTGAGGAGCGGAACGTGGGAGCCGGTGACCATGGACACCGGGCACTGGCCGGTGTCCTCCCGGCCGCGCGAACCGGCCCGGACCCCGCGGGAGGCGGGTGACCGCCGATCCGCTGCCGCCCCCGCTGGACGCGCCCCGCGCATACCGGCCAGTATGCTCCGGGACGACGGGCTCGAGGAGACGAGGCGGGCGGATGGCGAAGCACTGGGCCGACTTCCAGTACGAGATCTATCTGAACGGGATGACGGGGGCCGTGCCCCGGCTGCCGACCGATCTGACCCGGCTGGAGGAGCTGACCGGGCAGCGGCTGGGCCCGGGGCCGGTCGGGTACGTCGAGGGCTCCGCGGGCGACGGCAGCACCGCCCGCGCCAACCGGGCCGCGCTCGAGCGCCGCCGGATCGTGCCGCGCATGCTGCGGGACGTGCACGAGCGTGATCTGTCGGTCGAGGTGCTGGGCCGCGCGCTGCCGGCGCCGCTCGCGCTGGCTCCGGTCGGGGTGCTGTCGATCATGCATCCGGACGCCGAGTCCGCCGCCGCCCGGGCGGCGGCCGCGCAGGGCGTGCCGTTCGTGCTGTCGTCCGCGTCCAGCACCCCGATGGAGCAGGTCGCGGAGGCGATGGGCGGGGCGGAGCGCTGGTTCCAGCTGTACTGGCCGAAGGACGTGGAGGTGGCCCGGAGCTTCCTGGACCGGGCGAGGACCGCCGGGTTCACGGCGCTCGTCGTCACGCTCGACACTCCCCTGCTGTCGTGGCGTCCGCGCGACCTGGACCAGGCGTACCTGCCGTTCCTGCACGGAGTGGGCACGGCGAACTACTTCTCGGACCCGGCGTTCCGGGCGGGGCTGGCCAAGCCGGTGCACGAGGACCCGAACGCGGCGGTGATGCACTTCGTCGGCATGTTCGCCGACCCCGCCAAGTCCTGGCCGGACCTGGCGTTCCTGCGGGAGAACTGGGACGGCCCGATCGTCCTCAAGGGCGTGCTCCACCCCGATGACGCGCGGCTCGCCGCCGACGCCGGGATGGACGGCGTGGTGGTGTCCAACCACGGCGGGCGCCAGGTGGCCGGGGCGATCGCCGCGGCGGACGCGCTGCCCGGCGTGGTGGAGGCCGTCGGCGACCGGCTCACCGTGCTCTTCGACAGCGGGGTGCGCACCGGCGACGACGTCTTCAAGGCGCTCGCCCTCGGCGCGCGGGCGGTGCTGCTGGGGCGTCCGTACGTCTACGGGCTCGGCCTCGACGGACAGGCGGGGGTCGAGCACGTGATCCGCTGCCTGCTCGCCGAACTCGACCTCACCATGGCCCTGTCGGGTCACGCCACCCCGTCCACGATCGGTCCCGAGGCCCTCACGGAGACGGCGGGCTGACCCGCCCCGGCCCGCTCCACCACGCCACGCGCCGGGGCGGGGCGGGGCCGGTCCCCGCCCCGCCCCGGCCGGGGATCACGTCACCGGCCCGGCCAGTCCCGCGTGCCGGGCCGGCGGGGCGTCCGCGCCGCTGATGGACAGGGAGCCCGTGTCCGTCCGCACCGGTTCGGGGGTCCAGCGCTGGTCCACGGTCCGGTCGCGCACCTTGACGACGATGTCGGCGTTCGCGTCAGGGGTCGCCGGAGCGAGGGCCAGTTGGACGTCCCAGCGGGGCACCAGCTCGCCCTGCGCGGTGAGGTCGTAGCGCACGTCGGCGCCCCGCCGGTCACCGGGGTCGGCGCAGGTGCCGAGGACGACGACACCGGCGTCCTTGTGCGAGTCCAGGCACAGACCGGGGTCGGCCACGCTGCGCAGCAGCCCGTCCTCCTCGTACGTCCACTGCTGGGTCCACGCCGAGGAGCAGTCCGCCAGCCGGGTCCCGGAGCCGTCCCGGGGCTCGCCCCGGGTGTCGAGGCACCGGCCGGAGGCGACGTTGCGCAACCGCGTCCGTTCCGGTGCGGTGGGCAGCCCGGCGGCGCCGGGCGGGGACGCGGAGGGCACGGCCGCGTGGCCGCCCACCGCTCCGGTGGAGCCCGTCGGATCGGCGGCGCCCCCGTCCGGCGTGGAGGGCCCGGCGATGAGCACGCTCACCAGCACCCCGGCGGACACCGCGCCGAGGCCGGTGAGCAGGGTCCTGGTGGAGCGCACCGGGTCCGGGAGCGCGAGGCCCGTCAGCCGTCCGGGCACGGGGATGCGGGACAGCACGCGGTGCCGGCCGCTGCCGGGCCGCCCGCCCCCGCCCCCGCGCCGGCGGCGGGCGGCGCGTCCGCCGCGCGGGCCGGACGTCGCGCGCCCCGGGCGCGAGTCGAGGTAGCGCCGGGCCCCCCACCCGAGCACCGCCTCGGCGAGCAGCGTGCCCAGCCCGCCCTCGAAGTGGCTCAGTTGCTCGGCCGCGTTCCGGCAGTGGCGGCACTCCGCCAGATGCTGCCGGACGTCCGGCAGCAGGGCCCCGCCCCGCCGGATGGGGACGTCGAGGAGACGGTTGTAGAAGCGGCAGTCCTTCGTCGGTGCCAGTTCCTGATGGGCGTGGACACAACCCTGACGGAATTTTTCACGTGCCTGTTCGAGTGCGCCCGTCGCGACGGCGAGGTCCATGCCGAGCAGACCGGCCGGTACGGAAATCGGCTCGGCCTCGACCTCGACGTGCCAGAGCAAACAGCGCGCGCGTGCGGGCAGCGACCGGAATGCCCGCTGAGCGAGTGAGCGATTTTCCGGAGTCATGGTGTTCGCCGCGCGCATGCCGCGCCCGCCGGCCGGTTTCTGCAGCTCCGGCACCACCCCGGTTATTCGATCGTCCGCGGCCCACTCGCGGACCGTGTCCCGCACGGCCACCAGCAGCGCGGGCCGGAGCGCGACGGCCGATTCGCCGATGGCGACCCGGCCCAGTGTCCGGTGCAGGGCGGCCGCGGTGACCATGGCGGCGAGCGGCCCCGACGACGCGAGGCAGACGGTCGCGTAGTCGTGCATCGACGGCCAGTGCCGCGCCGTCAGCAGCGCGACGGAGCGGGCGGCCTCGCCCTCCGGACGGTTCCGCAGCCGGGCGGCGAGGAACTCGTCGGATTCCTCCGGATCCCCGCCGGGCGGGGGGTACGGGGGCCGAGGGGGGTGGGGGGTGTGCACTGAGATGGTTCCTTCCCACAGCGCATGTGTCTTTCGAGGTTTCCGACGCCGAAAGGAAGACCGATCGGTTCATACCTCTTTGGCGGGGCGCGGGGAGCGCGAATTCACCGACGGCGAATCGGACCCGGTTCATCAACTCGCGTGCGACCCCGGCCTTTACCCCCCGCACGGGTGGCTCACTCTCGCACAACCCGCGCTCGGCCAACAAGGCGCTCGGGCAACATCCGCGCGTTGACAGGAAGTCAGAAAGGAAAGGCGGCCGGCGGCTTTCGCCCCGGGTTTTCACGCCGCCCACAGCCGGGGCGACCCGGGGGGCGCCCGGATCCCCGCCGCACCCCGTGCGAACTCCGCGCTCATGACGGCGCTCCGCGCACGTTCCCGGCGCACGCCGGAGCGCGGTCGCCTGGTCACGGCCCTTCTCGGAGGTCGTGCGCGAAGGGGGCGGCTCTCCCGCGCGCACGGCCGCCGTCCCGGTCCCCCCGCCCCGGCCGGCGGCCCCGGAGGGCTCCCGGCGGCCCGCGCGGCCCGTCCGGCGCGGCCTCAGATCTGCCAGGAACGCAGCCGGTCGGCCGCGCCGTAGACGTCGGTCCCGCCGGAGATCAGGTCACGCGCCAGGTCGACCAGGGCGCCGTAGGGCGGGTCGATGCCGGCCCCGCTGACGAACATGTAGGCGACGGCGGTGGCGCAGGCGAAGCGGGCGTTGGCCGAGGGCAGCGGCCGGAGCACGGCGAGGGTGTGCAGCAGGGCCGCCGCCCGCCAGGCCGGATCGGAGTCGACGCCCAGCCGGGGCGGGTCGACGCGGTGCCGGGCGACGGCCGCGACGAGGGCGGAGAAGTCGTTGACGGTGGGCTGGTCCGGGAGGACCTCCTCGTGCCGCTGGAGCAGCCAGGGCACGTCGATGTGCAGGACGGGTGCCATCGGTCAGGCGGCCCGCCCCTCGCCCCGGACGGAGGGTTCGTCGTCCGGGAAGGCCGCGGCGAATTCGTCGGCGTGGGACGCGAAGAACCGGCGGAAGGCTTCCGCGCCCTCCTGCAGGGCGCGGTGGCGGGCTATGTCCGCCGCGGCCGCCTCCCGCACGAGCGCCTTCATGGACGTACCGCGCTCCTTGGCGATCTGCCGCAGGTCCTCGAGTTCGCGGTCGCTGAACTCCACGTTGAGAGCTGGCATGTCTTCACGGTACCGCTCGGGTACTGAATCGTAAATAACCGCAGGTCAGAGCAGGTTTCAAGGGGTACCGGAAGAGGACGGCGACCGAGCGGCCGCCGGCCTCTTCCGGAAGGGGTGCGTCAGCCCTGGTCGGCCACGAAGGAGGCCATGCGGGTCAGGGCCGCGTTCCAGTTGATGGTGTGTTCGTTGGTGGACCAGGACTGGATGTCGTCGATGTAGCAGAACTGACCGACGCAGCCCTGGAGCTTCGACTGCGCGAGGGGGTCCTGGATGCTGGAGTTGGGACCGCCGGAGAGCGTGCCGGCGGGCGGGTTCGGCAGGTTCGGGTCGAGCTGGCGGGCGTACCAGCGGCTGTGCTGGTTGTGCGCGTTGACCTCGCCGTAACCGGTGACGTACGAGATGTTCAGCGCGTTGCGGCCCAGGATGTAGTCCATGCTCTGCAGCGCGCCGTCCCGGTACTTCGAGGCGCCGGTGAGGTCGTAGGCGGTGGCGAGGACGACCGCGTTGTTGAGCACCTGGTGGCTGGAGCCCCAGTCGTAGACGTTGCCGTCCGGCGCGTACGGCATGCCGTACGGGTGGGCCTTCAGCGTGGCCAGGTAGCGGTCGGCGCCCTTGACCACGGAGCGGCGGACCTTGTCCTTGCCGGGCAGCTTGCTGGGCACGGTCGCGAGGTCGAGCCGGCCGGCCGCGGCGGTGCGCGCCCAGTCGAAGCCGGTCGGGCCGAAGATGTCGGCGGTGTGCACCGGGGAGTTCAGCACGTACTCCCTGAACTGCCGCTCCCCCGTGGTGAGGTACAGCTCCGCGGCCGCCCAGTAGAACTCGTCGGACACCGTGTCGTCGGGGTAGGCGCCGCCGCCGATGCCGTCGTCCGGGTCGGCGAGCAGGTCCGGGTGGGCCAGGGCCGCCGTCCAGGCCTTGCGGGCCGCCGCGAGGGCGGTGGCCGCGAACTCCTTGTCGTAGGGGCGGTACAGGCGTGCCGCCTGGGCGGCCGTGGCCGCGAGGTTCAGGGTGGCGGCGGTGGTCGGCGGGTGCAGTTCCCGCTTCTGCGGGTCGTCGCTCGGCAGCAGCGGCAGCCCGGTCCACTGCTCGTCGTGGATCTTGTGGTGGGCCATTCCGGCCAGCGGCTCACCGTCGGGGACCTGCATCTTCAGCAGGAACTCCAGCTCCCAGCGGGCCTCGTCGAGGATGTCCGGGACCTTGTTGCCGCTCTCCGGGATGTTCAGCGTGCCGTCGCCGAGCTTGTCCGCCTCGCCGGTGCGGGCGTGCCGGGCGCGTTCGTAGGTGCTGAGCACCTCCCAGGTGCTGATGCCGCCGTTGACGACGTACTTGCCGTGGTCGCCTGCGTCGTACCAGCCGCCGGTGACGTCGAGGGTGTAGTCGCAGACGCCGGGCTGGCAGGGCACGTCGCCGTCGCCCTGGTTGGGAGCGACGTCCACGTGTCCGGCCGGGCGGCCGTAGCCGGGGCGCAGGTCGTCGCGGATCGCCGTGCCGCTGCGCTGGGTGTAGTAGTACTTCGCCGAGTCCAGCCGCAGCCGTTCGTAGGCGCTCGCGTCGATGTCGAAGGGCCGGCTGGTCTCGCCGTCCACGACCAGGGTGTAGCCGGTCCCCCGCTTGCGGTGGCCGCCGAAGTCGAGGGAGTGGACGTTCTGCCCGGAGGAGGCGTCGGTGCCGCGCGGCACCGTCCAGCCCGTGCGGACCACCCGGCCGGCGCCGTCCTTCAGCCGCCAGGGCAGCCGCTCGGTCGCGTCGGTGACCAGGGTGGCGTTCTTCGGCCCGGAGGGCAGGTAGGCGACCTGGTTGACCCGGACGCGGGGGCCGGTGTCGGGCTCGTACGGCTCGGGGGCGACCCCGCCCAGCAGGGACACGTCGTCCACGCAGAACCGCCAGGGGTCCGCGCTGCCGCCGAGCTGGAAGCCGACCTGGCCCTGCGCGGTGTCGACGGGCGAGGTGAAGGTGTACGAGTAGGTGTCCCCCGAGACGCTGAGCTGCGGGGACACCTCGTAGTAGGTGTCGTACGGCGCCACCTGCAGGCCGACGATCGCCCGCACGACATGACCGGCGGGCGAGCCGGTGGCGCTGAAGGAGAAGCGGTACGACTCGCCCTTCACCAGGGTGATGTCGTTCTGGCCGACGGCCGCGTCCCAGCGGTTGGCGGTGCCGCCGGGGACGTCGGCGCACAGGCGGCCCTCGGACGGGCCCGCGGCGACGTCGGCGGAGGCCCACCAGGAGTCGGTGCCGTTGTCGAAGGCGCCGTTGCGGACCTGTTCCACCTCGTCGGCCCCGGCCGGAGCGGCGGGCAGCGCGGTGAGCGCGGTCGCCAGCAGGCCGGTCAGGGACAGCAGGGCGGTTCTGCGTCTGTTCACGTATGGCTCCTCTTGGGGAGGTGCGGGGGCACGGGGAGCACTTATGGGAGCGCTCCCATTTCCGTACGCGGACCATGGTTGTGGCAGGTGTGACACTGCGTCAACGGTGGGGACAGGACTGGTGGCGCTCGCCCGGAGCGGAGGTTCGCAGTCCGCGTCGGGCCGCGACCCACTAGGCTGGGCCCAGGCGATGCACCGGTTCACGGTGAGTGTGCGCGATGGAGTGGCGAGGATGAGGCCGGACGACCCGTTCGACGATGCCGTGGCGGCCCGGGCCGTCATCGCCGCCGACGGCACGCTCACGCGGTGGAGCGAGGGCGCGCGCCTGCTGCTGGGGCACACGGCCGAGGAGGTCGTCGGCCGTTCGGCCGTCGAGCTGCTGGCCGAGGGCTCGGGCCCGCCCCGGCTCCCGGCCGCCCGCTGGAGCGGCACCCTCGCCCTGCGGCACCGCGACGGCGGCACCGTCACGGTGTGGGTGCTCGCCCACCACAGGGAGCCGGCGGACGGCGGCACCGGTGACTGGCTCGCCGTCACCCCGCTGGAGGCCACGGACCAGGAACTGCCCGACGATCCGCTGGTCAGGACGGCCGTGTTCCAGTCGCCCTGCGCCACGATGGTCTTCGACGAGCGGCTGCGCCTGCGCGGCGTCAACGACGCCATGGCCCATCTCCTCGGCCTGCCCGCCCCCCACCTGCGGGGGCTCAGGCCCACCGACATCGGCGGCCGGCCGCAGCACGCCGAACTCGAGCGGCAGCTGCGCCAGGTGCTGCGAGCCGGGCGGCCGCACGACATGCAGACGTACATGAAGGCCACCAGCGAGAACCGCGCGCACGCCTGGCTGGCCCGGCTCGCCCCGCTCACCGACCGGTCCGGCCGGGTGCGGGGCGTGTGCGTGACCGCCCACGACTTCTCCGAGCAGTTCCGGGCGCGGGAGCGGCTGCAGCTGGTCAACGAGGCCAGCATCCGCATCGGCACCACCCTGGACGTCGCCCGGACGGCGCAGGAACTGGCCGAGGTGTGCGTGCCGGCGCTCGCCGACTTCGTCAGCGTGGACCTGCTGGAGCCCGAGGAACCCGGGGGCGAGCCCGCGGGCCCGCTGACCACACCGGTCTCACTGCGCCGGGTGGCCCACCAGTCCCTCACCCCGGGCAGCCCCGAGGCGGTCGCCCGCACGGGTGAGGTCGTCGTCTACCCCGCCGCCGCGCCCCAGGCCGACTCGCTGATCGCCGGGCACAGCATCGTGGCCTCGGTGCCCTCCGGCGACCTCGACCCGTGGCTCGCGGTGGACGAGGCGCGCGCCCGGCAGGTCCGGGAGTTCGGCGTCCACTCCATGCTGTCCGTCCCGCTGCAGGCGCGCGGCACGACCCTCGGGGTGGCCGCCTTCACCCGTTTCGCCCGTCCCGAGTCGTTCACCCACGACGACGTGCTGCTGGCCGAGGAGGTCACCGCACGCGCCGCCGTCTGCATCGACAACGCCCGCCGCTACTCCCGGGAGCGCGAGACCACCCTGGCGCTCCAGCGCAGCCTGCTCCCCCGCGCCCTGCCGCACACGGCCGCCGTGGAGGCGGCCACCCGCTACCTGCCGGCCGCGCGCTCCGGTGTCGGCGGGGACTGGTTCGACGTGATCCCGCTGTCCGGGATGCGGGTGGCCATGGTGGTCGGGGAGGTCGTCGGACACGGCATCCAGGCGTCCGCGACCATGGGCCGGCTGCGCACCGCGGTGCGCACCCTCGCCGACATCGACCTCGCGCCCGACGAACTGCTCACCCACCTCGACGACCTGGTGCTCCACCTGTCGCACGAGTCGGGCGGCGACCCCGGGTCGGGCGAGGTCGGCGCGACCTGTCTGTACGCGGTGTACGACCCGGTGTCGCGGCGCTGCAGCCTGTCCCGGGCGGGGCATCCCCCGCCGGTCCTGATCCCGCCGGGCGGTCCGGCCCGGCACCTGGAACTGCCCTCGGGGCCGCCGCTGGGCCTGGGCGGCCTGCCCTTCGAGTCGGCCGAGCTGGAGCTGCCCGACGGCGCGGTGCTGGCGTTCTACACCGACGGGCTGGTCGAGTCCCGCGGACGGGACGCCGAAGCCGGTCACGCCCTCCTCCGCGAGGCGCTGTCCAACGCCGCGGGCCCGCTCGACGAGACCTGCGACCGGGTCCTGCACACCCTGCTCGCGCCGGGCGGCGCGACGGACGACGTGGCCCTGCTGCTGGCCCGTACCCGCGGGCTGCCGGCCGCGCAGGTCGCCACCTGGGACATCCCCGCCGATCCGGCGCTGGTCGCCCCCATCCGCAAGCAGGTCCTCGACCAGCTGGCCGCCTGGGCGCTGACCGAGGCGTCGTTCACCGCGGAGCTGGTGGTGAGCGAGCTGGTCACCAACGCCATCCGGTACGGCGCCCCGCCCATCCGGCTGCGGCTGATCCACGACGCCTCGACGCTGATCTGCGAGGTGTCCGACACCAGCCACACCGCGCCGCACCTGCGCCGGGCCAAGACCTGGGACGAGGGCGGCCGGGGCCTGCTGCTGGTCGCCCAGCTCACCCAGCGCTGGGGCAGCAGACACACGGCCGACGGCAAGACCATCTGGTCGGAACTGGCCCTGGTGGACGAGATGTGACAGGGGATGAGCCATGGCGAACGGGTCACGGCGCACGACGGCGGTGGCGACGGGCGCGCTGGTGCTGCTGGGCGCGCTGGCCTCCTGCGGCACCGGCGACGGGACGGCGGGCGGTGCCCCGCGGCCTCCCGCGTCCGCCGCGCGGACGGTCGTCGACTCCCCGCGCGGCGCCGTCCCGAGCGACGCCGACGGTGCCGCGGACGGCCGGTCCCCGACGGCCGCCGGGCACCCGGACCGCCCGGTGTCCCGGTGCCGCACCGCCGAGCTGAGCGCCGCCGTCGGCCGGATGGACCCGGGCGCGGGCCAGCGCAACCTCCCCGTCGTGCTGACGAACGTCTCCTCCCGCACCTGCACCCTGTACGGCCATCCGGGCGCCGCCTTCGTGGACGCGGCCGGTGAGCGGCTGGGCCGGGACCCGAAGCGCGCCCCCGGCGACCCGGCGACCGTCACCCTGGCGCCCGGCGCCAGCGCCTGGGCGGGGCTGCGCTACGCGAGCCCCGGGGTCAGCGGCGCCCGCGCGGCCACCCCGGCGGCGCTCCTCGTCACCCCGCCGGACGAACGGGATCCCCTGAAGGTGCCGTGGAGGGCCGGTGCGGTCCCGGTGTCGGGCAACGCCTCCTCGGTCTTCCTCACGGTACTGGAGCCGGGCACCGGCCCCTGACCCTCCGGCCCGCGCCCGGCGGGCCTCGCCGGATCCGCCCGTGGGTGCCGCGGCCGGACGGAAAACCGCTTGCCCGTCGCGGGCGGAGGGTCCCAGGATCCTGCCATGCCCACGAGCCTCCTCCCGTCGCCGTCGTCCGCCACCGCCGCCGCGGGGGACCGACAGCAGCGGTCCGCTCCCCGGGGAGGCCCGACGCCGCCGCGCCCATGACGGCCGCCCTGCTCGCGGGGCTGCTCGCCGGCTACGCCATCGCCGTACCCGTGGGCGCCGTCGGGACCTACCTCGTCTCCCTCACCGCCCGCACCACCCTGCGCACCGGGATCTGCGCGGCCCTCGGCGTCGCCACGGCCAACGGACTGTACGCCCTCGCCGCCACGGTGGGCGGTTCGGCCCTCGCGTCGGCGCTGCGGCCGGTCCTGGGGCCGATGCGGTGGGCCTGTGTGCCGGTGCTGCTCGCACTGGCGGCGTGGGGCGCGGCCGGGGCCGTGCGCCGCTACCGCGGGCGGCCGCTCGCCACCCGCCCCCGGGCCACTCCCCCGGGTGCCGCCCGCGCGTATCTGTCGCTGCTCGGGATCACCCTGCTGAACCCCACCACCGTGATCTACTTCACGGCGCTCGTGCTCGGCTCCCGCGGCGGGGAGGCGGCCGGCCCCCTGGAGCGGACCGTCTTCGTGACGGCGGCCTTCGCCGCGTCCGCGAGCTGGCAGGTGCTGCTCGCCGCCGGCGGCGCCCTGCTGGGCCGGGCGCTGACCGGTCACCGGGGCCGGCTGGTGACCGCGCTGGTGGCCTCCGGGGTGATGACGGCCCTCGCGGTCCGCATGGCGGTGGCGCCCGCCTGACGGCCCGCGGCCCCGGTTCGGACGCGTTCGGCGTGCGATGGTGGTGCAGGAATGATCGACTCGATCGCAGTACGCGAGAACGACGGGATGGATGCCATGCCTCTCCAGGGCGAGTACGACCCGAGTCCGACGCAGTGGGTGCGCGAACAGGTGGAGCTGTACGAGAGTTCCGGCGGCACGGAGGGGACGACCCTGCAGGGCAGGCCCGTCATCGTGCTGACCAGCCGGGGCGCGAGGAGCGGCAAGCTGCGCAAGACCCCGTTGATGCGGGTCGAGCACGAGGGACGGTACGCGGCGGTCGCCTCGCTGGGCGGCGCGCCCAAGCACCCGGTCTGGTACCACAACGTCAAGGCCGACCCGCACGTCGAGCTCCAGGACGGCCCGCTCAAGTGGGACATGACGGCCCGTGAGGTCACCGGCGAGGAGAAGGCCGAGTGGTGGAAGCGCGCCGTCGCGGCCTTCCCGCCGTACGCCGAGTACCAGGAGAAGACGGACCGTGAGATCCCCGTCTTCGTCCTGGAGCGGTCCGGGCGGGACTGACGGGCGCGGGCCCGGCGGGCGGGGGAGGGCCGGGGCGGAAATTCCTCGCCCCGGTGCGCATGGAGCCCCGCCCGCGGGGCATCCGTGCCTCAGGCCCCGCCGCGTTCCCCCGTCGCGGCGGGGCTTTCCCATGCCTCCCGCGCCTCCGGGGAGCCCCGGTCGGTGACGTCGAGGAAGATCTGTTCCGCCTCGGGGAACACACGGGCGATGGACCGCTTGATGCGCACGGCGACCTCCTCCACCCGTTCGCTGTCCATTCCGGGCACCAGATCGACGCGTGCGGCCACCAGGACGCTGTCCAGGCCGGTCTTCATGGTGAGGAGCGCCTCCACGCTGTCGATCTCGGGCTGGGCCCGCAGCAGTTCCCGGATGCGTCCGCTCGCCTCGGGGTCCGCGGCCTCGCCGATCAGCTGGTCGCGGGCCTCGCGCCCGAGGCGGTAGGCGACGTAGACCAGCAGCGCGCCGATGGCGAGCGAGGCGGACGCCTCCCACACCACCTGACCGGTGATCATGTGCAGTGCCATGCCGGCGATGGCCAGGGTGACGCCCACCACCGCGGTGCCGTCCTCGGCGACCACCGTGCGCAGCGCCGGATCGCGCAGCCCGTCGGCCGAGCCGCCCTGCCGGCGCACCTGGTACAGGGCCCGCAGCAGCGAGCCGCCCTCGGCGAGCAGGGCGACACCGAGCACGACCAGCCCGGCGACGTAGCCGCTCAGCTTCTCGTCGCCGCCGTTCCTGAGGGCGTCGACGCCCTGGTAGAAGCTGAAGCAGCCGCCCATCACGAAGATCCCGACGGCGGCGAGCAGCGACCAGAAGAACCGTTCCTTGCCGTAGCCGAAGGGGTGGCGCCGGTCGGCGGGGCGCCGGCTGCGCCGCAGTGCGGCCAGCAGGAACACCTCGTTCAGGCTGTCGGCCACCGAGTGCGCCGCCTCCGAGAGCAGGGCGGGCGAGGCCGCGAGGAGTCCGCCGACGGCCTTGGCGACCGCGATCACCAGGTTGGCTGCGAGCGCCACCAGCACGGTGACGCGTGTTCTGCGATCCGATCGTGTGCTCACGTCGGCCGATTGCCCCGGTCGGCCCACGTCACACCGTGCCGTCGGCGGAAAACGGGGAACGCGGTCACCGGGACATCCGAACGGCGGGAAGGAGAGCGTCATGGGCGGCCGCGACGACGGGGGCGGCGGCAACAGCGCGTACGGCAGGAAGGCGTTCAAGCGGTCGAGGGCCCACTTCGCGGACCGGATCACCGCGGACGGGCGGGACGGGTGGCCGGTGGAGGCCGGGCGCTACCGGCTCGTGGTGAGCCGTGCCTGCCCGTGGGCGAGCCGGGCACTGGTCTCCCGGCGGCTGCTCGGGCTGGAGGGCGCGCTGTCCCTGGCCGTCGCGGACCCGGTCCAGGACGACCGCAGCTGGCGCTTCACCCTGGATCCGGACGGCCGCGACCCGGTGCTCGGCATCCGGTACCTGAGCGAGGCGTACGACCGGCGGGAGCCGGGCCACCCGGGCGGGGTGAGCGTGCCGGCGGTCGTGGACGTGCCCAGCGGGCAGCTGGTCACCAACGACTACCAGCGGATCACCCTGGACCTCGCCACGGAGTGGACGGCCCTGCACCGCGAGGGGGCGCCCGATCTGTATCCGCGGGCGCGGCGCGACGAGATCGACGCGCTGATGGAGGACGTCTTCCAGGACGTCAACAACGGTGTGTACCGGGCGGGTTTCGCCACGGGCCAGGAGGAGTACGAGACCGCGTGCGCGGCCCTGTTCCGGCGGCTGGAGCTGCTGGCGGGGCGGCTGGAGCGGCAGCGGTACCTGGTGGGCGACACCCTCACCGAGGCGGACATCAGGCTGTTCACCACACTGGTGCGGTTCGACGCGGTGTACCACGGCCACTTCAAGTGCAACCGGTGGAAGCTGTCGGAGAACCGGGTGCTGTGGGCGTACGCCCGCGACCTGTACCAGACGCCCGGCTTCGGCGACACCGTGGACTTCGACCACATCAAGCGGCACTACTACCGGGTGCACACCGGCATCAACCCGTCCGGCATCGTGCCCCTCGGTCCCGACCTGTCCGGTTGGACGGCGCCCCACCACCGTGAGGAGCTGGGCGGCCGGCCGTTCGGGGACGGCACCCCGCCCGGCCCGGTGCCGGCCGGCGAGGAGGTGCCGGCTCCGGGCCGCCCCTGACCGCCCGGACCCGACGCCCCATCCACCGACGAGACGACGAAGACGACCCTAGGAGATCCACGTGGCGAACAAGAGCAAGAAGGCGAAGAAGAAGCTGCCCCTGGCGTACAAGCCGATCGGCTTCGCGCTGGGCTGGACCAGCGGCACCGTGGCGGGGATGGCGTTCCAGAAGACCTGGAAGGTGATCCGGCACGAGGACGACGCTCCGGACGCGCTGGACCGGGACCGCCGCTGGGGGGAGATCCTGCTGGCCGCGGCGATCCAGGGCGCCATCTTCGCGGTGGTGCGCAGTGCCGTGGACCGGGCCGGCGCCAAGGCCATCGAACGCTCCACGGGCACCTGGCCGGTCCCGGACCGGGGCGGCCGCGACTGACGGGGACGCACGCCCGGCCCGCCGTCCCCGGGGACGGCGGGTCAGCCCTGCTTGGGCGCCGTCGGTGTGCCCCGGCGGACGGTGAAGGAGTGGCCCGCCGGGTCGGCGTAGCCGCGTTCCCCGGTGGGGCCCGAGGCGTCGCCCGCCTCCATCGGGCGCCCGCCGAGGCCCACGATCAGGCGTTCCACCGCGTCCAGGTCGTCCACCACGAACTCCAGGTGCGCCTGGAGGGAGTTCTCCGGGCGGGGCCAGCTCGGGGCGGTGGCGTTGACGTCGCGGCGCAGCGCCAGGCGGAAGCCGTCGGCGGCCCTGATCTCCACCCGGTTGGCATGGGCGTCGACGTCCTGCGCGCCCAGCAGTTCCCTGTAGAACTCGGCGAGTTTCTCGGGTTCGGCACAGTCCAGCACCACCACGCCGGTCGTCACCAGGGTCATGTCTCCTCCGCGGGGTCCGGGGCACGGGGCGCTCCTGCCCCGCCCTGTAGGTGACGCCTATCCCCGCTCGCCGGATTCAAGCGGGTTCCGCCGCAGGGGACTTCCGGAGGAAGGACGAAGGTACACGCCCCAACTGCCATCCGCAGTAACGGAGATCACCAACCGTCACGGTGTAGATGATTTGATCTTGGGGCATCCTCGTAGCGCTTCTCGATTCAACTTCCGTTTCGAAAAGCCGAGTTCGAGTGCGCGGACGGCAGCCGTCGTGGCCGTCCGCTCGCAGGGCCGGGGGACTCTGCGTTCCGTCTCCCGAAAGGAAACACATGTCTCAGGACGTCCGGTTCGACCTCCCCTTCGACACTCCCGTCAGCGGCCATCTGGAGTACGCGCGGGCACGTCATCTGCGCTGGGTGCGGGAGATGGGACTGGTCCGCAGCCGGGCGGGCTTCGAGGAGTACCGGTCCTGGGACCTCCCCCAGGCCGCCGCCCGCACCTATCCGTACGCCTCGGCGGAGGATCTGGTCGTCCTGATGAACTGGTTCTCCCTCGCGTTCCTCTTCGACGACCAGTTCGACGCCGGGCGGCCCGACCGCGCCGACCGCATAGCCGAGGTGGCCCGGGAGCTGATCGTGACCCCGCTGCGGCCGGCGGGGAGCACACCCAGGGTCGCCTGCCCCATCACGCTGGCCTGGGCCCAGGTCTGGGCCCGCCTCTCGGACGGCATGTCCCTGACCTGGCAGACCCGGTTCGCGGCCTCCTGGGGGCGGTTCCTGGTGGCGCACTGCGAGGAGGTCGACCTGGCCGCCCGGGGGCTGGCCGGGACCCTCGGCCTGGACGAGTACGCGGCCTTCCGGCGCCGTACCGTCGGCATCCACCACAGCATCGACGCGGGCGAGCGCAGCCGCGGCTTCGAGGTCCCCGCGCAGGCGATGGCGCACCCGCTGATGGAGCGGCTGCGCGATCTGGCCGCGGACACCATCGGGTTCATGAACGACGTCCACTCCTTCGAGCGGGAGCGCCGTCGCGGCGACGGGCACAACCTCATCGCCGTCCTGCACCGGGAGCGGGGCTGCTCCTGGGAGGAGGCCGCCGCCGAGGCGTACCGCATGACGACCGCCCGTCTGGCGGAGTACGTCGAACTCGAGGCGCGGGTGCCGGGGATGTGCGACGAGCTCGGACTGGACGCGGACGGGCGGGACCGGGTGCACCGGGGCGTGGAGGCCATCCGGCACTGGATCAACGGCAACTACGAGTGGGCGCTGACCACCGGCCGGTACGCGGCGGCGAAGGAGGGCCCCGTGGCCACCGCCGAACAGGCCGGGCGGGGCTCGGTGGACGATCTGCTGACCGTGTGAGAGGGCCGTGCCGCCCGGCCGCCGGGGCCGGGCGGCGCCGTCACCCGCCGAACTCGACGGGCAGGGCGTCCAGTCGGGATTCCCAGGTGGAGGCGGTCGAGCTGAGCTCCTCCGGGTCCACCGCCAGCCGCAGTCCGGGCAGCCGGTGCAGCAGGACGCCGACGGCGATCTCGATGAGTGCCTGGCCGATGTTCTGCCCGGGGCACTCGTGCGGGCCCGAGCTGAACGCCAGGTGCGCCTGGTTGCCCTGGACGGGCACCCCGGCGTCCGGGCGGATCTCGGGGTCCCGGTTGCCCGCGGCGAGCCCCAGCACCAGCAGATCGCCCTCCTGGAGGCGGTGACCGCCGAGCTCGAGGTCGCTCGCGGCGAAGCGGCCCGGCAGGACGGCCAGCGGCGGGCTGTCCCACATGACCTCCTCCACGACCTCGGAGACGTTCAGCCGGCCGCTGACCAGCCCGGAGAGCCGCGAGGTGTCGGTGAGCAC
Organism: Streptomyces sp. NPDC126497; assembly: GCF_040302425.1. Taxonomy (NCBI): domain Bacteria; kingdom Bacillati; phylum Actinomycetota; class Actinomycetes; order Kitasatosporales; family Streptomycetaceae; genus Streptomyces; species Streptomyces sp. NPDC126497. Next base: position 2,393 of record NZ_JBEORT010000035.1, on the reverse strand, counting down.
CAGCTGCAGCACCCGGGCCAGCAGATTGCTGGTGGTGGTGTGCGCGGCGATCAGCACCAGACGCAGATGGCTGACGACCTCGTCCTCGTCGAGCCCGGCGCGGTGCTCCAGCAGGGCGGTGGCGAGGTCGCTGCCGGGCTCGGAGCGTTTGCGCACGACGAGTTCGCCGAGGATCTCCTGGATGCGCGCGTCGTGGGCGACGGCGTTCTCGCCGCCCCTGAGGACCTGGGCGCAGGACTCGACCAGGGCGCGCCCCTCCGCCTCGGGCAGCCCCAGCAGACGGCTGAGCACCAGCATCGGCAGGTACTCGGCGTAGTCGTGCACCAGGTCGGCGCGCCCGGTGTCCGCGAACGCGTCGATCTGCTTGTTGGCGTAGTGCGTGGCGTGCCGGCGGATGCCGCGGCCGGCCGCGGCCTGGAGGGCGTCGGTGACGGCCGCGCGGAGCCTGCGGTGCGGTTCGCCGTCCTGGGAGACGCAGTCGGGACGCCAGCCGAGCATCGGGATCAGCGGTGAGTTCTCGTCGACGCGGCCCTCGGCCCGGTCCCGCCAGATGCGGGCGTCCCGGGTGAACTGGCGGGGATTGTCCAGGACCCGGCGGGCGTCCCGGTAGCCGAGCACCAGCCAGGCCGGCACCTCGCCCTCCAGGAGCACGGGCGCCACCGGGCCGTGCTCCTTGCGCAGCCGTTCGTAGATGCCGGCCGGGTCGGTGGCCGCCTCCGGTCCGTACAGCCGGGTGAGCTCGGCGCCGTGGTGGGCGACGGGGCAGCCGCGGGGGGTCTCGGGGCCGCTCATCGGGACTCCACGGCGACGGCCGAGCGTTCCCTCAGGTGCCGGATCAGGGCGACCAGCACGTCACGGCTGGAGGCACGGTCACGGGCGTCGAAGGACACCACCGGGATGTGCGCGGGGATGTCCAGGGCGTCCCGTATCTCCTCGACCGGGAAGTCCTTGGAGTCGGGGAAGACGTTGAGGGCGATGACGAACGGCACCCGCTGCCGCTCCATCTCCTCGATCGCCCGGAAACTGGAGGCCAGCCGCCGGGTGTCCACCAGGACGACCGCGCCGAGCGCCCCCTTGAACAGCCCGTTCCACAGGAACCAGAACCGCTCCTGGCCCGGCGTGCCGAACAGGTACAGCACCAGGCTGTCGTTGAGGCCGATCTTGCCGAAGTCCAGGCTGACGGTGGTCTGCGACTTGTCGGCGACCCCGATGAGGTCGTCGACGCCGACGCTGGCCTGGGTGAGCGTCTCCTCGGTGGTGAGCGGCCTGATGTCGCTGACCGAGCGGACCATGGTGGTCTTCCCGGTTCCGAAGCCACCGGCGATCATCACCTTGACCGAGCGGATGCCTCCGTCGCCGTGCCGGCCGGGCCGGTCAAAGCCTTTCAAGTCCACTGAGTACCTCCTCAAGGAGCGCGAGGTCGGGCCCGCGGCCGGCGACGTGTGCCGGGACGGGGTCACGGGCTTCGACCCGGCCCGCGTCCAGCAGGTCCGACAGCAGCACCGCGAGAATGTTGAACGGCAGCCCGAGGTGGGCGCCGAGTTCGGCGACCGAGAGCGGCTCACGGCAGAGCCGGACGATCTCCTCGTGCTCGTGCTGCAGGCCCGGGAGGGGACCCGGGCGGGAGACGACGAGGGTCGCCACGTCGAGGCCGGCCGCCGCACCGCCCGGTCCGCTGCGCCCCCGGGTGAGGACGTAGTAGCGCTCGAGACCGGACGGGTCCGTCGGCCGGCGGGGAGCACTCATCCAGAGTGCTCCTCCAGGCGCGGAGTGGTCCCGAGGAGTTCGCCCATTCTGCGGGCGAGGTCCCTCATCTGGTGGCCGAGCAGTCCCTGGTCCAGGCCTTCCCGGGCGAGGACGCCAAGGTAGGTCTCCACGCCGGCGCGGACCACGAAGAGGTGGCCGCCGTCGACCTCGATCATCGCCAGCCGCAGCTGTCCCGCGTAGGCGGGGAACTGCTCGGCGACCGGCTGGGCCAGGGCCTGCAGACCGGCCACCACCGCCGCGAAGCGGTCGACGTCGTCGGGGTCGTCCGCCCCGTAGGAGGTGATGGCCTTGCCGTCGCTGGAGGCCACGAGGGCGAAGCGGATCTCCTGGATGCTCTCGACGAGGTCGCGGAGCGCCCAGCTCACGTCGGTTCCCTGCTGCGTCATGCGGTCTGGTCGCTCTCTTCGGTGCGGTGCTCGGTGGACTCGCGTCCGGTGGGGGTGTCATGGTCGCCGGCGCGTCCGGCGACGGCGAAGGCGGCGAGGCCGGCGAAGGAGGCGTCCGGCGGTACGGCGGCCACGGCGGCGCCCGGCCCGGCCCCGGTCTGCGCGGCGGTCCGCGGGGCGTCCGCGCCGGTCCGCCCGCCGCTGCGGCGGCGGGGCAGTCCGCCGGGGGTGGTGTCGGCC
>NZ_JBEORT010000034.1:0-59663 GCF_040302425.1 Streptomyces sp. NPDC126497 | reverse complement strand
CGAAAACACCATCTGCACAAGCTTGTTGACGTCCTTCACGTGGAGGTCAACGACCCTCACGACTCTTCGTCACCACCGAATGTGAGACAGGGCCGGAAAGAAGACGGTCCCGTCCGTCACCCCCGCTTGGGCCGCGCCCGTACGTGCATCCGCTCCCCCTGCGGCCCGAACAGGCTGAGGAACTCCACGGGCCCCTCCCCCGTCGACCCGAACCAGTGCGGCACGCGCGTGTCGAACTCGGCCGCCTCCCCCGCCGCCAGCACCACGTCGTGCTCGCCGAGCACCAGCCGCAGTCTCCCGGACAGCACGTACAGCCACTCGTAGCCCTCGTGGGTGCGCGGTTCGGGTTCGAGCCGCCGCCTCGGCTCCAGCACCTTGTACGCCTGGAGTCCGCCGGGCTGGCGGGTGAGCGGCCAGTGGGTGCGGCCGTGGCGCACGATCGGCTCGGAGGCCCGGATGCGCGGATCGCCGACCGGCGGCGCGCCGACCAGCTCGTCCAGTGGCACCTGGTGGGCCTGCGCGATCGGCAGCAGCAGCTCCAGACTGGGCCTGCGCAGTCCGGACTCCAGCCGGGAGAGGGTGCTCACGGAGATGCCGGTCGCCTCGGACAGCGCCGCGAGGGTCACCTCCCGCTCCTTCCTGATCCGCCGCAGCCGGGGGCCCACTTCCGAGAGGACGTCGTCCGTAGTCATACGGATATTGCAGGTTCGGCAAAGTCATTTGTCAATGCGGCAGCGGCCGGGGGACTGTCGTGGTGGAGGTGGTCACGCTGACTTCCTCCCCTCCCGGAAGGAGGGGGCTCCTACGGCTCGCGCCGCGGGGTTTCCTGCTTCACCGCCGACTGCCCGCCCGGAGTTCTCCGTTGAGGTCTTACACCGGCTCCACAGGCCGACACCGTCAGTCCGACGGCCAACAGGTTCTGTGCCGCGTTCACGTCCCGGTCGTGGGTCGCTCCGCAGACGCAGGTCCAGGTGCGGATGTGCAGCGGCATCCTGTCCTGCAGGGCGCCGCAGGTGGAGCACAGCCGGGAGGAGGGAAAGAAGCGGTCGACCGCGATCACTTCCCGCCCGTACCAGGCGGCCTTGTACTCCGGCATGCTCCGGAACTGCGACCACGCGGCATCACCGATGGCACGGGCCAGGTTCCGGTTCTCGACCATGGTGCGTACGGCCAGGTCCTCGATCACGAGCGTTCGGTTCCCACGCACGAGTCGGGTGGTCGGCTTGTGCAGCACGTCGCGCCTGCGGTCGGCGATACGGGCGTGGATGCGGGCGACCCTGCGCCGGGCCCTGGCCCGGTTCGCCGGACCCTTCGCCTTCCGCGACAGCTCCCGCTGGGCTCTGGCCGGGCGGGCACGGTCGCGGCGCTCGTGCCTCGGGTCGGTGATCTTCTCCCCGGTGGAGAGGGTCAGCGGGTGGTCCAGGCCGACATCGATGCCGACCGCGGTATCAGTGGCGGGAAGCGGCTGGACGGTGGGGTCCTCGCACAGCGGGGACACGAACCAGCGCCCGGCCGGGTCCTGCGAGACGGTCACCGTGGACGGCTGCGCCCCCTCGGGCAGCGGCCGGGACCACACGATGTCCAGCGGCTGTGCCGTCTTCGCCAACGTCAGACGCCCGTCCCGGTGGCGGAAGCCGCTGGTGGTGCACTCGGCGGACTTGCGGGACTTCTTCCCCGACCCGAACCCCGGGTACTTCGCCCGCTTGCCGAAGAAGTGGGTGAATGCCGTCTGCAGGTGGCGCGGGCACCGCTGGAGCGGGACCGAGGAGACCTCGTTGAGGAACGCCAGCTCCTCGGTCTCCTTCCAGGCCGTCAGCATCGCCGACGTCCGGTTGCAGTTGACCCGCTCCCGCCGCGCCCACGCCTCGGTGCGGGCGGCGAGGGCCATGTTGTGGACCTTCCGCACACACCCGAACGTGCGCGACAGCTCGGCCGCCTGCGCATCGGCCGGAGGGAAGCGGTACTTGAACGCCCGCTTCACGCACCTCGTGGTCATGCCCACAAACCAACAGAGCTATTTGTGAGCATCGAATCCGCCGGTCAGAGCACGGTTTTCCACCTTGACGGCGGAACCTCGCTCCGCGTCCCGCTCCGCAGGGGTGCCGTTTCCCCCCGCAAGCGGGCGCTACCCCCACTCCCGCCTGAAGGCGGGGATATCCACGAAAGGACTCAGATGAACGAGACATTCGGAAGCGGCACGTACGACGTGGTCGTCATCGGCGGCGGGGCGGCGGGGCTCTCCGCCGCGCTGGTACTGGGCCGGGCCCGGCAGCGCACGCTGGTCGTCGACGCGGGCGAACCGCGCAACGCGCCCTCGTCGCACATGCAGGGCTATCTGTCCCGGGACGGGATGGCGCCGGCCGAGTTCCTGGCGCTGGGCCGGGAGGAGATCGCGCGCTACGGCGTGGAGTTCGTCCGAGGCCGGGTCACGGACGTCACCCGGGACGGGGACTTCACCGTCGCCCTCGCCGGAGGACCGGCCGTGCGGGCCCGGCGACTGGTCGTCGCCACCGGGCTGAAGGACGAGATGCCGGCGGTCCCCGGGGTCGCCGAGCGGTTCGGGCGGGACGTGCTGCACTGCCCGTTCTGCCACGGCTGGGAGGTGCGCGACGAACCGTTCGGCGTGCTCGCGTCGAGCGCGATGAGCGTGCACCAGGCGCTGATGGTGTCCCAGTGGTCGAAGGACGTCACCTTCTTCCTGCACGAGGTCGCCGAGGAGGAACTGTCCGACCTGGACCTGCGCCGACTGGCCGCCGCCGGGGTCGAGGTGGTGCCCGGCGAGGTCGCGGAGCTGGTGGTCGAGGACGACCGGCTCACCGGGGTGCGGCTGGCCGACGGCACCGTCCACGCCCGCTCCGTGCTCTTCGTCGGGCCGCGCCCGGTGCCGCGGACGTCCTTGCTGGAGGCGCTGGGCGCCGAGATGAACGAGACCCCGTTCGGCGCGTACCCGGTGATCGACCCGACCGGCCTGACCACGGTCCCCGGGGTGTGGGCGGCGGGCAACGCGATCGGCTTCGCCGAGCAGGTGGTGCACGCGGCGAGCGGCGGCTACCGCGCGGCGGCCGCGATCGTCGGGGACCTGCTGATGACCCGGCTGGACGCCGCGGTGAACGGGTAGGCGCCGGACGGCGGGGTGTGGAGCGCCCGTCTCCGGAGCACTATGACTGCATGCTGCTGTCCCGGCTGGCCCGTGTGTCCCAGGAGGTCGCCGCCGCCTCGGCGCGGTCCCGGAAGATCGATCTGCTCGCCGGGCTGTTCCGGGAGGCGGAGGCGGAGGACGTGCCGGTCGTCATCCCGTATCTGGCCGGCCGGCTGCCGCAGGGCAGGATCGGGGTCGGCTGGAAGGCGCTGAGCCGTCCGGTCGCCCCCGCCGCCGAGCCGTCGCTGACGGTGCGCGAGGTCGACGCGCTGCTCACCGCGCTCGGCGAGGTGTCCGGCCCGGGATCGCAGGCCGAGCGGGCCCGGCTGGTCGGCGAGCTGCTGGGCGCGTCCACCGAGGACGAACAGCGGTTCCTGTCCGGGCTGCTCACCGGCGAGGTCCGGCAGGGCGCCCTGGACGCGGTCGCGGTCGAAGGACTGGCGCGGGCGGCCGGGGCGCCCCCGGCGGACGTGCGGCGGGCCGTGATGCTGGCCGGCTCGCTCCAGTCGGTGGCCGAGGCGCTGCTCGCGGACGGCCCCGGGGCGCTGGAGCGGTTCCGGCTCACCGTCGGCCGTCCGGTGCTGCCGATGCTGGCGCACAGCGCCTCCTCGGTCGCCGAGGCGGTGGAGAAGCTGGGGGCCTGCGCGGTGGAGGAGAAGCTGGACGGCATCCGCGTCCAGGTCCACCGCGACGGGCAGACCGTGCGCGTGCACACCCGCACCCTCGACGACATCACGAGCCGGCTGCCGGAAGTGACGGCGGCGGTGCGGGAGTTGCGGGGCGAGCGGTTCATCCTGGACGGGGAGGTCGTCTCCTTCGCCGCGGACGGCCGCCCCCGCTCGTTCCAGGAGACCGCCGGACGGGTCGGCTCCCGGGTGGACGTGGCGACGGCCGCCCGGGAGGTCCCCGTCTCCCCCGTCTTCTTCGACGCGCTCTCCGTCGACGGCCGCGACCTGCTGGACCTGCCCTTCGCCGAACGGCACGCGGAGCTGGCCCGGCTGGTCCCGGAGTCCCTGCGGGTGCGGCGCACCCTCGTGTCGGGGCCCGGGGACCTGGGCGCGGCCGAGGAGTTCCTCGCCGGGACGCTGGAGCGCGGCCACGAGGGCGTCGTGGTCAAGGGCCTGGACGCCCCCTACAGCGCGGGCCGGCGCGGCGCGTCCTGGCTGAAGGTCAAGCCCGTGCACACGCTCGACCTGGTGGTGCTGGCCGCCGAGTGGGGCCACGGCCGGCGCACCGGGAAGCTCTCCAACCTGCACCTGGGCGCCCGCACCGCCGACGGCGGCTTCGCCATGCTCGGCAAGACCTTCAAGGGCCTGACCGACGCGATGCTGACCTGGCAGACCGAACGGCTGCGGGAGCTGGCGGTCGAGGAGAGCGGACACGTCGTGACGGTGCGCCCCGAGCTCGTCGTGGAGATCGCCTACGACGGCCTCCAGCGCTCCACCCGCTACCCGGCCGGCGTCGCCCTCCGGTTCGCCCGTGTGATCCGCTACCGCGAGGACAAGCGCCCCGAGGAGGCGGACACGGTCGGGACCCTGCTCGCCGCGCACCCCGGGGTACGGCCGTGAGGGGCGCCCGGAGCGCCGGGCTGCTGTTGTTCCGGCGCACCGGTCAGGGCGTCGAGGTGCTGCTCGGTCACATGGGAGGCCCGTTCTTCGCCCGGCGGGACAGGGGGGCGTGGACCGTGCCGAAGGGCGAGTACGGCCCCGGTGAGCCGGCCCGGGAGGCGGCGCGCCGCGAGTTCCGGGAGGAACTGGGGCTGGAGCCGCCGGACGGGGAGGCGCTGCCGCTCGGGGAGGTCCGGCAGTCCGGCGGGAAGACCGTCACGGCCTGGGCGGTGGAGGCGGACCTCGATCCGGCGTCGGTCGTCCCCGGCACCTTCGCGATGGAGTGGCCGCCGAAGTCGGGACGGATCCGGGAGTTCCCGGAGCTGGACCGGGTGGCGTGGTTCCCCCTGGACCGGGCCCGCGAGGTGATCATCGGTGCCCAGACCGCGTTTCTCGACCGCCTGGCGGAGCACTCGCTCTGAGGAGACCTCCCGCGTTGCGCCGCCCACCACCGCGCGGGAAGGTCGGAAGGCACAGCCCGCCCCAGGGAGGTCAGCGATGCACATCGCCACGGTGAACCCGGCGAACGGGGAGACGGTCAAGACGTACCACCCCATGGACGAGGAGGAGATCGGGCACCGGATCCAGCTCGCGGAGGCCACGTTCCGTACGTACCGGACGACCACCTTCGAGGAGCGCGCGCGTCTGATGCACCGGGCCGCCGAGATCCTCGACGAGGACCGGGACACCATCGGCCGGGTGATCACCACGGAGATGGGCAAGCCGATCACCCAGGCCCGCGCGGAGGCCGCGAAGTGCGCCAAGGCGATGCACTGGTACGCCGATCACGCGGCGCGGCTCCTCGCCGACGAGGAACCCGACGCCTCCGACGTGAAGGACTCCGGCGCCTCCCGGGTCCTGGTGCGCTACCGGCCGCTGGGCCCGGTGCTCGCCGTGATGCCCTGGAACTTCCCGCTGTGGCAGGTGGTGCGGTTCGCCGCGCCCGCGCTGATGGCGGGCAACGTGGGACTGCTCAAGCACGCCTCGAACGTGCCGCAGACCGCCCTGTACATCGAGGACCTCTTCCACCGCGCGGGCTTCACCGAGGGCTGCTTCCAGACCCTGCTCATCGGCTCCGCCGCGGTCGACGACGTCCTGCGGGACGAGCGGGTGAAGGCGGCCACCCTCACCGGGAGCGAGCCCGCGGGCCGCGCGGTCGCCTCCACCGCCGGGGAGATGATCAAGAAGACGGTGCTGGAGCTGGGCGGCAGCGACCCGTACGTGGTCATGCCCTCCGCCGATCTGGACCGGGCCGCCGAGGTCGCGGTCACCGCGCGGACGCAGAACGCGGGGCAGTCCTGCATCGCCGCCAAGCGGTTCATCGTGCACGCGGACGTCTACGACGCCTTCGCCGAGCGCTTCGTCGCGGGCATGGAGGCGCTGAGGGTCGGCGACCCGATGGACGAGGAGACCGACGTGGGCCCGCTCTCCAGCGAACGGGGCCGAACCGACCTGGAGGAACTGGTCGAGGACGCCGTCCGCGCGGGCGCCACCGTGCTGTGCGGCGGCGAGCGCCCCGACGGGCCCGGCTGGTTCTACCCGCCGACCGTCCTGGCCGGCGTCGGCCGGGAGATGCGCATCCACCGCGAGGAGGCCTTCGGTCCGGTCGCCACCCTGTACCGCGCGGCGGACGTCGACGAGGCGGTCCTGATCGCCAACGACACCGACTTCGGGCTGAGCTCCAACGTCTGGACCCGCGACGAGGCCGAGGTCGACCGGTTCGTGCGGGACCTGGAGGCCGGCAGCGTGTACGTGAACGGGATGACGGCGTCCCACCCAGCGTTCCCGTTCGGCGGGGTGAAGCGGTCGGGTTACGGACGTGAGCTGTCCGGGCACGGAATCCGCGAGTTCTGCAACATCACCACGGTTTGGCAGGGTGCGTGATGTCCGCGCGGCTACGATCCCGACTGTGAACCGCGAAGTGACTCTGCCTCTGATCGTCGACGACCGCGGGACCCTGCAGGTGGCCGCCGCCGACGTCAGCAAGCTGCTGCGTACGGTGGGCGGGCGGTGGGTCCGGCTGGTCGAGGCGGGGGAGGACGGGCTCGACGAGGACACGGTGGCCGCGCTGACCATCGAGCTCGCGAAGCTCGCCGACCGGATCGACGTGGCGTGCATCGCCCACAGCAGCGGGGGCGCGCCGTAGTCGGGTGCGGGTGGTGCGCGGCGTGTCGCGCCCGTGCGGCGGAGCCGCAGGTCGTGCCCGGCCCCGCGCCCCTTCAGGCGGGTCGCGCCAGCGCCCTCCAGAACATCGCCTCGTAGCTCTGGAGCAAACGGGCGTACTCGTGTGCCCGCCGTTCGTCCAGGCGCCCCTCGTCCATGGCCGTCCGGACCGCCTCGGTGGCCGCGCGGTCCAGGTCGGGGGACGGCTCGGCGAAGAAGTCGAAGAAGGCGCAGGCGTCGTCCCCGAAGCCGTAGTGGGTGCGCAGGGCCTTCGCGATCGTCGCGCAGTAGCCGCCCCAGGCGGAGAAGTTGACGGTCAGGGCCAGGACCGCGTCGGGCGGGTTCGCGTTGAGGGCCAGCCAGGCGACGTAGGCGGGGTAGGACTGGCAGCCCGGCAGGGGGACGTACGCGTCCGCCCGCGCCCCGTCCACGCCGCACGCGGCCGCGAAGGTCTCCAGGTGTCCCGCCGCCAGGGCCTCCCCCTCGGCCAGGGCGGTGAAGTACGCGGCCGGCTCCGGGTCGGCCCGCTCCGCCAGGTGGAGGAAGGCCCGGCGGTCCGCCGGGATCACCCGGCGCTGTTCCAGGGCGAGCGCGGCCAGGACGGCCCGGTCGGCCCCGCCGCGGGCGATGAGGGGGACCAGCGGGTTGGACCGCGGGTCCGGGGCGAGTTCCCCGGTGATCGTCTCCAGCAGGTCGCGGGCCGTGCGTGTCATCGCGTCCTCCGTCGCGTCGGTCACCCACGAGCCTTCCCCGGGAGCGGGGCGGGGGTAACCCGGCGGCGCCCGTACCGCCGGGTCGTCCGGACGGCGGGCCTCAGCGGATGGGCACGCCCGACAGGGTGCGGGCGATCACCAGGCGCTGGATCTCGCTCGTGCCCTCGAAGATGGTGTAGATCGCGGCGTCGCGGTGCATCCGCTCGACCGGGTACTCCCGCGTGTAGCCGTTGCCCCCGAGGATCTGGATCGCCTGGGCGGTGACCTTCTTGGCGGTCTCGCTGGCGAACAGCTTGGACATCGAGCCCTCGGCGGCCGTGAACGGCTTGCCGTTGACCGCCATCCAGGAGGCGCGCCACACCAGGAGGCGGGCGGCGTCGACCTGGGTGCGCATGTCGGCGAGCTGGAAGGCGACGCCCTGGTTGTCGATGATCGGGCGGCCGAACTGCTCACGCGTGGTGGCGTACTCCAGCGCGACCTCGTAGGCCGCGCGTGCGGTGCCCACGGCCATGGCGCCGACGGCGGGGCGGGACGCCTCGAAGGTGGCCATGGCGGCGTTCTTGACGCGCTCGCCGCCTTTCCTGGCCTTCTCGCGGGCGCGGGCGAGGCGCTCGTCCAGCTTCTCCTTGCCGCCGAGCAGGCAGGAACCGGGGACGCGCACGTTGTCCAGGATGACCTCGGCGGTGTGCGAGGCGCGGATGCCGTGCTTCTTGAACTTCTGGCCCTGGGAGCAGCCGGGGGTGTTCGGCGGGATGATGAAGGAGGCGTGGCCCTTGGAGCCGAGGTCCGGGTCGACGACCGCGACCACGACGTGCACGTTGGCGATGCCGCCGTTGGTGGCCCACGTCTTGGTGCCGTTGATCACCCACTCGTCCTTGGCCTCGTCGTACACCGCGCGGGTGCGCATCGAGGCCACGTCGGAGCCGGCGTCGGGCTCGGAGGAGCAGAACGCGGCGACCTTGACGTCGTTGGCGTCGCCGTACATCTGGGGGATCCAGGTGCCGATCTGCTCCTCGGTCCCGTTGGCGAGGACGCCGACGGCGGCGAGACCGGTGCCGACGATCGACAGGGCGATGCCGGCGTCGCCCCAGAACAGCTCCTCCATCGCCATGGGGATGCCGAGGCCGGTCGCGTCGAAGTACTGCTGGGCGTAGAAGTCCAGGGAGTAGATGCCGACCTTGGCGGCCTCCTGGATGACCGGCCAGGGAGTCTCCTCACGCTCGTCCCATTCGGCGGCCGCGGGGCGGATCACATCGGCGGCGAAGCCGTGCAGCCAGTCCCGCACCTCCTTCTGTTCGTCGTTGAGCTCCATGGTGAACTCGGCCATGACCCCTCCAGCGGCACACATGCATGTTACTTGCGGTAACCTCGAGTCTGTTACCGGCTGGTAGGAAAAGTCAACTCCCCGGGGCCGGCCGGTATCCCGTTCGATGGCCGGACGGCCCTCAGTGTTAGTTTGCGCAGGCGTCACCGAATCAGCACGGGTGGGGAGAGTTCATGAACACCACACAGCGGACCGATCAGCAGCGGTCCGCCGACCGACGCCGGCGCGAGCTGCTGGAGGCCGCCGACCGGGTGGTGCTGCGCGACGGCCCGCAGGCCTCGATGAACGCGATCGCCGCCGAGGCCGGCATCACCAAACCGATCCTCTACCGGCACTTCGGCGACAAGGGGGGACTCTACGCCGCCCTGGCCAAGCGGCACACCGACGCCCTGCTGGACTCGCTGCGGGCCGCCCTGGACGCCCCGGCGGACCGGCGCGAGAGGGTCGAGGCCACGCTGGACACCTACCTCTCGGCGATCGAGGCGCGGCCCCAGGTGTACCGGTTCCTGATGCACCCGGCGGAGGAGTCGCAGAGCGAGCAGGGCTTCGACGTCGGCAAGCACTCGGCGCCGCTGCTGCGGCGGATGGGCGAGGAGCTGGCCCAGGTCATCGGGGAACGGCTGGAGCTCGGACCGGGCGGCCGGCAGCTGGCCCGGGTGTGGGGGCACGGCATCGTCGGCATGATGCACGCGGCCGGCGACTGGTGGCTCGGCGAGCGGCCCTGTTCGCGGGCCGAGCTGGTGCGCAGCCTGGCGGACCTGCTGTGGGGGCGGCTGGCCGCCGCGGACGACAAGGTCGGCGGGCCCGGGTTCTGAGCGCTCACCCCGGCCTGTTCCAGGGAGCCCGGCCCGCCCGGCGCATGAGCCTGCGGTGCCGCCACCCGGTCAGGCGGTCGGCGTAGACCCGGCCCTCCAGGTGGTCGCACTCGTGCTGCAGACACCGGGCGAAGAACCCGGTGCCGTGGACGGTGACCGGTTCGCCGGTCGCCGTGAAGCCCTCGACCACGGCATGGTCGTACCGCTCCGTCCCCGCCTCCAGGCCGGGCAGGGACAGACAGCCCTCGGGACCGCGCACCACCACCCCGTCCGTCTCGACCAGCCGCGGGTTCACCACGTGGCCCAGGTGACGGACGTCCTCGTCGTCCGGGCAGTCGTAGACGAACACCCGCAGCGGTTCGCCGATCTGGTTGGCGGCCAGGCCCACGCCCCGCGCCGCGTACATGGTGGCGAACAGGTCGTCCACCAGCCGGACGAGTTCCGGACCGAAGTCGGTGACCTCCCGGCAGGGCGCGTGCAGCACCGGGTCGCCCAGCAGGGTGAGGGGCCGCACACGTCCGTGGACGCCGGGTATGGAGCCGTGTCGCATGGCGGCAAGAGTACGGTCCTTCCAGCACCGCCCGTCTCATGATGGTGCCGCTGTTCTGGAGTGCGAACGGATCTCGATAGGCTGAGGTCCCACCACGTGGCCGTCAGGCACAGATGCGGCGCGTACGCAAGGAGGATCGAGAACTGATGGCAGGCAACTCGGACCCGCTCACGCCGCGGGCCAAGCTGGCCGTGACCGCGGGCAAGGCGGTCGCGGCGGCGTCCCGCGCCGCCGGGCGCGGCAGCGGTTCGGTGATCGGCGGCCGGGTGGCCCTCAAGCTCGACCCCGATCTCCTCGCCCGGCTCGCGCAGAACCTGGACTGCGTCCTGGTCTCCGCGACCAACGGCAAGACCACCACCACCCGGCTGATCGCCGAGGCGCTGCGGGCCGCGGGGCCCGTCGTCTCCAACGCGCTCGGCGCCAACATGCCGGCCGGCATCACCTCGGCGCTGGCCGGCGGCTCGGACGCGAAGTTCGGTGTCATCGAGGTCGACGAGAAGTACCTGGCGGGCGTCGCCCGGGACACCGACCCCAAGTGCATCGCCCTGCTCAACCTCTCCCGCGACCAGCTCGACCGGGCCGCCGAGACCCGGATGCTCGCGGAGAACTGGCGCGAGGGCCTGGCGGGGACCAAGGCCGTGATCGTCGCCAACGCCGACGACCCGCTGGTGGTGTGGGCCGCGTCCTCCTCCCCCAACGTGATCTGGGTCGCCGCCGGCCAGATGTGGAAGGACGACGCCTGGTCCTGCCCGTCCTGCGGCGGTGTGATGCAGCGCCCGGGCGACGACTGGTTCTGCGGCGAGTGCGGCTTCCGCCGGCCCACCCCGAGCTGGGCGCTCTCCGGCGACCACGTGCTCGACCCGCACGGCTCCGCCTGGCCGATCCACCTCCAGCTGCCGGGCCGCGCCAACAAGGCCAACGCCGCGTCCTCCGCGGCCGTCGCCGCCGTCTTCGGGGTGCCGCCGCAGGTCGCCCTGGAGCGCATGTACCAGGTGCAGGCCGTGGCCGGCCGCTACGACGTGGTCCAGTTCGAGGGCCGTGACCTGCGTCTGCTGCTCGCCAAGAACCCCGCGGGCTGGCTGGAGACGTTCTCCCTGATCGACCCGCCGCCCACCCCGGTGATCCTCTCGGTGAACGCGCGCTCCGCCGACGGCACCGACACCTCCTGGCTGTGGGACGTCGACTACACCCGGCTGACCGGCCACCCGATCTGCGTCGTCGGCGACCGGAAGCTGGACCTCGCGGTGCGCCTGGAGGTCGCGAACCAGCAGTTCCAGGTCTGCGAGAACCTCGACCAGGCGGTGCAGCTGTGCCCGCCGGGCCGGATCGAGGTCATCGCCAACTACACCGCGTTCCAGGACCTGCGCCGCCGCGTCGGCAACTGACCCACGACACCTCAGGGGACTTGAAGTGAGCGACAACCAGCTGCGGGTCGTCTGGATCTATCCGGACCTGCTCAGCACCTACGGCGACCAGGGCAACGTCCTCGTCGTGGAGCGCCGGGCGCGGCAGCGCGGCCTGGACGTGGCGCGGCTCGACGTGCGCAGCGACCAGCCGGTCCCGACCTCCGGCGACATCTACCTGATCGGCGGCGGCGAGGACCGTCCGCAGCGGCTGGCCGCCGAGCGGCTGCGCCGGGACGGCGGTCTGCAGCGGGCGGTGGAGAACGGCGCGATCGTCTTCTCGGTGTGCGCCGGCTACCAGATCCTCGGCCACGAGTTCATCAACGACCTCGGCCAGCGCGAGCCCGGCCTCGGCCTGCTCGACGTGGTCTCGGTGCGCGGCGAGGGCGCCCGGTGCGTGGGCGACGTCCTGGGGGACGTCGACCCGCAGCTGGGGCTGCCCCCGCTGACCGGGTTCGAGAACCACCAGGGCGTCACCCACCTGGGCCCCACGGCCCGCCCGCTCGCCCAGGTGCGGTTCGGCAACGGCAACGGCACCGGGGACGGCACGGAGGGCGCGTACAACGGGACCGTCTTCGGCACGTACATGCACGGCCCGGTGCTGGCCCGCAACCCGCAGATCGCGGACCTGCTGCTGAAGCTGGCGCTCGACGTCAACGCGCTGCCGCCGACCGACGACCGGTGGTACGAGGCACTGCGCAGTGAGCGGATCGCGGCGGCGCAGCAGCCCGCCTGAGGGCTGCCCGAGCCCGTGGACGGAGGGCGTCGGACGGGCCCCGGAGGCCCGTCTGGCGCCTGCTCCGCACAGGTGAGCGGAGTAGTCCAGCAGGCGGACGCGGGATGCGGTCCGGGCCCCCGCAGCCGCTAGGGTGGCGGGGATCGAGCCGGACAGCGCGGTCCGGTCCCGGCCCTCATCGAGAAGGTTGTTTCGGGCTATGCGCATTGGTGTCCTCACGTCCGGCGGCGACTGCCCCGGCCTGAACGCCGTCATCCGGTCCGTCGTGCACCGCGCCGTCGTCGACCACGGCGACGAGGTCATCGGCTTCCGGGACGGGTGGAGGGGCCTCCTGGAGTGCGACTACCTCAAGCTCGACCTCGACGCCGTGAGCGGCATCCTCGCCCGCGGCGGCACCGTCCTCGGCTCCTCCCGGGTCCGCCCCGAGCACCTGCGGGACGGCGTGGAGCGGGCCAGGGGACACGTCCGGGAACTCGGTCTCGACGCGATCATCCCGATCGGCGGTGAGGGCACCCTGAAGGCGGCCCGGCTGCTGTCGGACAACGGCCTGCCGATAGTGGGTGTGCCGAAGACCATCGACAACGACATCGCCGTCACCGACGTCACCTTCGGCTTCGACACGGCGGTCGGCGTGGCCACCGAGGCGCTGGACCGGCTGAAGACCACCGCCGAGTCCCACCAGCGCGTGCTGATCGTCGAGGTCATGGGCCGTCACACGGGCTGGATCGCGCTGCACTCCGGCATGGCGGCCGGCGCGCACGCCGTCGTCGTGCCCGAGCGGCCCTTCGACATCGACGAGCTCACCGCGAAGGTCGGCGAGCGGTTCTCGGCCGGCAAGCGGTTCGCGATCGTGGTCGCCGCGGAGGGGGCCAAGCCGAAGGCCGGGACCATGGACTTCGACGAGGGCGGCAAGGACGTCTACGGCCACGAGCGGTTCGCCGGGATCGCCCGGCAGCTCTCCCTGGAACTGGAGTCGCGGCTCGGCAAGGAGGCGCGGCCGGTGATCCTCGGGCACGTGCAGCGGGGCGGGACGCCCACGGCGTACGACCGGGTGCTGGCCACGCGGTTCGGGTGGCACGCGGTGGAGGCGGTGCACCGTGGGGAGTTCGGGCGGATGACCGCGCTGCGGGGCACGGACATCGTGACGGTGTCCCTCGCGGAGGCGGTGGAGACGCTGAAGACGGTGCCGCAGGAGCGTTACGCGGAAGCCGAGTGCGTTCTCTGAGGCACTGACGGCACGCCGTCCGCGGCCGGCCGGCGGTTCCCCCGCGCCCCTCCGGGACGCTTGCCGCCCCCGGTGACGATCGTCGCCGGGGGCGGTTCTACCCTGGTGCGGACAGATTGCGTAGAACCTGCACGAACGGGAGCCGGTGGATGGATCACGGCGGGCACGGCACGACCATGGATCTGCCGCCGTTCACGCTGGGGCGGGGGCTCGGCTGGTCGGCGGACCCCTTCTTCCTCGTCGCCTGCCTGCTGGGGCTGGCGCTGTACGGCTGGGCCGTGGTCCGTCTCGTACGGCGCGGCGACAAGTGGCCGGTGGGGCGGACCGTCGCGTTCGTCACCGGTGTGCTGAGCATCGGGCTCATGATGTGCACCAGGCTGAACGACTACGGCATGGTCATGTTCAGCGTGCACATGGTGCAGCACATGATGATCAGCATGGTGTCGCCGATCCTGATCCTGCTCGGCGCCCCGGTCACCCTGGCCCTGCGCGCGCTGCCGCCGGCCGGACGGGGCCGCAGGGGACCGCGCGAGCTGCTGCTGATGCTGCTGCACAGCCGCTACATGCGGATCGTCACCCACCCGGTGTTCACCATCCCCCTGTTCATCGCGAGCCTGTACGCCCTGTACTTCACCCCTCTGTTCGACTACCTGATGGGCTCCGGCACCGGGCACGTCGCCATGATGGTGCACTTCCTCGCCGTCGGCCTGGTCTTCTTCTGGCCGATCATGGGCGTGGACCCGGGTCCGCACCGGCCGGGCCACCTGATGCGGATGCTGGAGCTGTTCGCGGGCATGCCGTTCCACGCGTTCTTCGGCATCGCGCTGATGATGGCGTCGACCCCGATGGTCACGACGTTCGAGAACCCCCCCGGCTCGCTCGGCATCGACGCGCTGTCCGACCAGAACGCGGCCGGCGGTATCGCCTGGGCGTTCAGCGAGGTCCCCTCCGTACTGGTGCTGATCGCGCTGCTGTTCCAGTGGTACGCCTCGGACCAGCGGCAGGCGAAGCGCAAGGACCGCGCGGCCGACCGGGACGGGGACAAGGAGCTCGAGGCGTACAACGCCTATCTGGCCTCGCTGAACGCGCGCGGGAACTGACGTCACCGCTTCCCCGGCCGCCTTGGGCGGGCGTGTTCCCCCGGCGGCGTGTGCGCGGGCTTCCGCCGCGTGACCACGGCTTCGGCCCGTCGGTCCGCGAAGCCGGGCCGTGGACCGGCGGGACCCCTGGAGAACGGACGCGGATGTCGTCGTGCGCACCGTAAAAAGGCGGAACGGGGGCACCATGGAGGGAGCCGAACCACGAGGAGGGTGCCGCGATGCCCGGTTCCACGAACGGTTCCACGTCGACGAAGACCATGGGAGCGCTCACCGTCGGCGGCCTGGTCGCCGTGACGGCGTACACGGCGGCGCTCGGCAGCAACGGCTGGCTGTGGTTCGGCTGGGTCGTCCTGGGGCTGATCACCCTGGGAATGGTCGCCACCCGCAGCGCCTGAGCGGAGCCCGGGGCGGCCGGCCTCACTTCGGGGCGAGCCGTCCCGTCAGGTGCACGCCCGGCTGGTACTTCGGCAGCCGGACGGTGATCCTCATCCCCGCGCCCACGGCGGTCTCGATGACGAGACCGTGGTCGTCGCCGTAGACCTGACGGAGCCGGTCGTCCACGTTGGACAGGCCGATGCCCCCGGTGGGGCTGACCTCGCGGGCCAGGATGCGGCGCAGCAGGCCGGGGTCCATGCCGGCGCCGTCGTCCTCGATGACGACCAGGGCCTCGGCACCGGCGTCCTGCGCGGTGATCTGGATGTGACAGGTGTCGGCCTTGCCCTCCAGCCCGTGCTTGACGGCGTTCTCCACCAGGGGCTGGAGACAGAGGAAGGGCAGCGCGACCGGCAGCACCTCGGGGGCGATCTGCAGGGTGACGGAGAGGCGGTCGCCGAAGCGTGCCCGCACCAGGGCCAGGTAGTGGTCGATGGCGTGGAGCTCGTCGGCGAGGGTGGTGAAGTCGCCGTGCCGGCGGAACGAGTAGCGGGTGAAGTCGGCGAACTCCAGGAGCAGCTCGCGGGCCCGTTCGGGGTCGGTGCGGACGAACGAGGCGATCACGGCGAGCGAGTTGAAGATGAAGTGCGGGGAGATCTGCGCCCGCAGCGCCCTGATCTCGGCCTCGATGAGGCGGGTGCGGGACTGGTCGAGGTCGGCGAGCTCCAGCTGGACGGAGACCCAGCGGGCGACCTCCCCCGCGGCCCGCACCAGGACGGCGGATTCGCGGGGCGCGCAGGCGACGAGCGCGCCGTGCACCCGGTCGTCGACGGTGAGCGGGGCGACCACCGCCCAGCGCACCGGGCAGTCGGGGGTGTCGCAGGTGAGCGGGAAGGCCTCGCCGCGGCCGGTGTCGAGGGGGCCGCCGAGCCGTTCCATGATCTCGGTGCGGTGGTGGGCGCCGGCGCCGTCCCAGACGAGGACCCGTTCCCGGTCGGTGAGGCACAGGGCGTCGGTGCCGAGCAGGGAGCGCAGTTTGCGGGCGGACCTGCCGGCGGCCTCCTCCGTCAGTCCGGCCCGCAGCGGGGGTGTGGCCAGGGAGGCGGTGTGCAGGGTCTCGAAGGTGGCGTGCTCGACGGGGGTGCCGAGCCCGGCGAGGCCGGCGGGCCGGGCGGTGCGCCGGCCGATCCAGAACCCGGCGGCCAGCAGGGGCAGGACGGCGACGAGCAGACCGGCGAGGAAACCGCTCACGCGGACACCTCCGTACGGAGTTCCTCCGGCAGGTGGAAGCGGGCCAGGACCGCCGCCGTGCCGGGCGGCACCCGGCCGGGGGTGGCCAGGGACACCAGGATCATGGTGAGGAAGCCGAGCGGCACCGTCCACAGCGCGGGCCAGGCGAGCAGGGCGTGCAGGGGTCCGTCGCCCGGGTAGCCGGCCATGGTCGCGGCGACGGCGGCGAACGCGGAGCCGCCGCCCACCAGCATCCCGGCCGCCGCGCCCGGCGGGGTCAGCCGGCGCCACCAGATGCCGAGGACGAGCAGCGGGCAGAACGACGAGGCGGACACGGCGAAGGCGAGCCCCACGGCGTCGGCCACCGGCAGCCCGCCGACCAGGAGGCTCGCCCCGAGGGGCACGGCCATCGCGAGGACGGTGCCGAGCCGGAAGTGGCGCACGCCGCGTGAGGGGAGCACGTCCTGGGTGAGCACGCCGGCCACCGCCATGGTGAGCCCGGAGGCCGTCGACAGGAACGCGGCGAAGGCGCCCCCGGCGACCAGCGCCCCGAGGAGGTCGCCGCCCGTCCCGCCGATCATGCGGCCGGGCAGCAGCAGGACGGCGGCGTCCGCGTCACCGGTGAGGGTGAGCTCGGGGGCGTAGAGACGGCCCAGGGCGCCGTAGACCGGGGGCAGCAGGTAGAAGGCGCCGATCAGGCCGAGGACGGCGACGGTGGTGCGGCGGGCGGCCACGCCGTGCGGGCTGGTGTAGAAGCGGACGACGACGTGGGGCAGTCCCATGGTGCCGAAGAAGGTGGCGAGGATCAGCCCGTACGTCGCGTACAGCGGGCGTTCCTCGCGGGACTCCGCGCGCGAGGGCGACAGGACGTCGTCGGCGCCGCGTCCGGCGGCCGGGACCTCGGCGCCCTCGGCGAAGGTGAGCCGGGTGCCGCCGTCGATGCGGTGGGGGCCGGCGGACAGGGCGATCTCGGTGCCGTCGAGGTCGCGGCCGTCCACGGTGCCGTCCACGGTGACGGTGAGCGGTCCGGCCAGCCGGAGGTCGAGGGTGTCGTCGACGCGGACCGTCCGCTGGTCGCGGAAGGCGGCCGGTTCGTCGAAGGCGTGGCTGGGGGCGCCGTCGCTCTGCCAGGCCGCGATCAGGAAGAGTGCGGGGACGAGCAGGGCGGTGAGTTTCAGCCAGTACTGGAAGGCCTGGACGAAGGTGATGCTGCGCATGCCGCCCGCGCCGACGATGACGGTCACCACGACGGCCACGATGACCCCGCCGAGCCAGTCGGGCGCTCCGGTGAGGACGGTCAGGGTGAGCCCCGCGCCCTGGAGCTGCGGCAGCAGGTACAGCCAGCCGACGCCGACGACGAGGGTCCCCGCGAGCCGTCGCACGGTCTGCGAGGCGAGCCGGGCCTCGGCGAAGTCGGGCAGGGTGTAGGCGCCGGAGCGGCGCAGCGGGGCGGCGACGAACAGCAGCAGCACCAGGTAGCCGGCGGTGTAGCCGACCGGGTACCAGAGCATGTCCGGGCCCTGGACCAGGACGAGTCCCGCGATGCCGAGGAAGGAGGCGGCGGAGAGGTACTCGCCGCTGATGGCGGCCGCGTTGAGACGGGGGCCGACGGTGCGGGAGGCGACGTAGAAGTCGGAGGTGGTGCGGGAGACGCGCAGGCCGAAGGCGCCGACGAGGACGGTCGCGAGGACCACGAGGGCGACGGCGGGAACGGCGTAGCTGGAGTTCACGGTGGTGGGGTCCCGGTCTCAGCGGTCCTCGACGAGCCGCACGAAGTCGCGTTCGTTGCGTTCGGCGCGTCGCACGTACCAGCGGGCGAGCAGGACCAGCGGGGGGTAGAGCCCGAAGCCGAGCACCGCCCACTCCAGGCGGCGGGCGTCCGGGGCGGCGGCGAAGACCAGCGGGAGCGGGCCGATGAGCAGGGCGAGGACGGCGAACACGGCGAGCCCGGTGCGCAGCTGGATGCGCATCAGGGAGCGGACGTAGGTGTGGCCGAGGGTGGTCTGCTCGTCGATCTCGGTGCGCGGGCGGTAGTAGCCGGAGGAGTGGGGGTACCACCCGCGCGAGCGGAGCCGGGCGTGGGGGAGGGCGCGGCGGGGCGGGCCGGTGACGACCACGCGGCGTTCGGTCGGGTCCTGGGGCACGCGTCCTCCCCTAGTCCGTGGTCCGGCGCATCAGCAGGTCCCGCAGTTCGCGGGCGTGCCGTCGGCTGACCTGGAGTTCCTCGGCGCCGACCAGGACGCTCACGGTGCCGGCGTCGAGCCGGAGCTCGCCGATGTGGCGCAGGGCGACCAGATGGCGGCGGTGGATGCGGACGAAGCCGCGGGAGCGCCAGCGCTCCTCCAGGGTGGACAGCGGGATCCGCAGGAGGTGGCTGCCCCGGTCGGTGTGGAGCCGGGCGTAGTCGCCCTGGGCCTCGACGTGGGTGATGTCGTCGACGGCGACGAAGCGGGTCACGCCGCCGAGCTCGACGGGTATGTGGTCGGGATCGGGTTCGTGCACGGGGATGCGCGGGGCGGTGTCGCGCGGGGTGGCGCCGCGCTGCGCGGCGGCACGGCGGACGGCTTCGGCCAGCCGTTCCCTGCGGACGGGCTTGAGCACGTAGTCGACGGCCTTGAGGTCGAAGGCCTGGACGGCGAAGTCCTCGTGGGCGGTGACGAACACGATCAGCGGCGGCCGGGCGAACCCGCTGAGCAGCCGGGCGAGGTCGAGGCCGTCGAGGCCGGGCATCTGGATGTCGAGGAAGACGACGTCGATGGCCTCCGGCCCGTCGGGTCCCGACTCCAGGGCGCGGTTGATGCGGCGCAGCGCCTCGGTGGCGTCGCCGGCGCCCTCGGCGCTGCCGACGCGGGGGTCGGCGTTCAGCAGGTAGAGCAGTTCCTCCAGCGAGGGACGTTCGTCGTCGACGGCGAGGGCGCGCAGCATGAAGGTGGAGTGTAGGGGGGATTCCCCCGTCTGGACATGCCCCGGACATGGGCGTTCGTGCTGGATACAGTGCCCGCATGAGCAGCAGGCCCGCGTCGTTCGACGAACTCGACCGGAAGATCGTCACCGCGCTGATGGCGAACGCCAGGACGTCCTTCGCCGAGATCGGCGCGTCCGTCGGGCTGTCGTCGACGGCGGTCAAGCGCCGGGTGGACCGGTTGCGCGAGACCGGGGTGATCACCGGCTTCACGGCGACGGTGCGGCCGTCCGCGCTGGGCTGGCGCACCGAGGCGTACGTGGAGGTGTACTGCGAGGGGGCGGCGCCGCCCCGGCGGCTGGCGGAGGTGGTGCGCAACCATCCGGAGATCGCCGCGGCGATGACGGTGACCGGCGGCGCCGACGCGCTGCTGCACGTGCGGGCGCGGGACGTGGAGCACTTCGAGGAGGTGCTGGAGCGGATCCGCCAGGAGCCGTTCATCCGGAAGACGATCAGCGTGATGGTGCTGTCCCACCTGCTGCCCGACAGTCCTGAGGCAGGAGTGAGTCAGCCCGCGCCGGAGGACGCACCGGACGTGCGCTGAAGGGTGGGACCGCGCAGCGTTCCTGCGTGGACGCGCAGCTCTTGTTCCTTGTCGTCCCCGTCGTCCGCTTCCTACCGTGGTCTCATCCCCTTCGAGACCGCGTGGAAGCGGAGGAACCCCTCTGTGCCCGACTTCCGTGTGGCGTCCCGGCGGCGATACCTCGTCTGCGAACCCAGACACTTCGCCGTGCGGTACGCGATCAACCCCTGGATGCGCCCCGGCCGTCCCGTCGACGTCGCCCTCGCCCGACACCAGTGGCGGACGCTGGTCGACACCTACCGTGACCACGGCCATACCGTGGAGAACGTGAAGCCGGAGCCCGGACTGCCCGACATGGTGTTCGCCGCGAACGCGGCGGTCGTCGTGGCGGGCCGTGTCCTCGGCTCCCTGTTCCTGGCGCCCGAGCGGCGCCCCGAGTCCGTGCCGTACGAGGCCTGGTTCAAGGCCCGGGGGTACGAGGTGCACCGTCCCGGATCGGTGTGCGAGGGCGAGGGCGACCTGGTGCCCGCCGGGCGCTGGATCCTCGCCGGCACCGGGTTCCGCACCACTCCCGAGGCGCACCGTGAGGCACAGGAGTTCTTCGGGGTGCCGGTGATCGGCCTGACGCTGGTGGATCCGTACTTCTACCACCTGGACACGGCGCTGTTCGTGCTGGACGAGGAGAACGTCGCGTACTACCCGGAGGCGTTCTCGCCGGGGAGCCGCGAGGTCCTCGCCCTGCTGTACCCGGACGCGGTGCTCGCGACCCGTGAGGACGCCGCGGCGTTCGGGCTGAACGCCGTCTCCGACGGGCGCCACGTGTTCCTCCCGCCGGGGGCCCGGGCCCTCGCCGCCCGGCTCGCCGCCCGGGGCTACGTTCCCGTTCCCGTCGACCTGTCCGAGTTCCACAAGGCAGGCGGGGGCATCAAGTGCTGCACACAGGAGATCCGCTCATGACTGCTGTCGTCCCCGCGCGTACGTCCGCCGAACTGATCGGTGCGGAGGAGCCGGTCCTCGCGCACAACTACCATCCGCTGCCCGTGGTCGTCGCCCGCGCGGAGGGCGCGTGGGTGGAGGACGTGGAGGGCCGGCGGTACCTGGACATGCTGGCCGGCTACTCGGCGCTCAACTTCGGCCACCGGCATCCGGCGCTGGTCGAGGCGGCGCACCGCCAGCTGGACCGGCTCACGCTGACCTCGCGCGCGTTCCACCACGACCGGCTCGCCGGGTTCGCGCAGCGGCTGGCCGCGCTGACCGGTCTCGACATGGTGCTGCCCATGAACACCGGCGCGGAGGCGGTGGAGAGCGGGATCAAGGTGGCCCGCAAGTGGGCCTACGACGTGAAGGGCGTCCCGGCGGACCGGGCGACGATCGTGGTGGCGGCGGGCAACTTCCACGGCCGCACGACGACGATCGTGAGCTTCTCGACGGACGAGGTCGCGCGGGCCGGGTTCGGGCCGTTCACCCCGGGCTTCCGGGTGGTGCCGTACAACGACCTGGCGGCCCTGGAGGCGGCCGTCGACGAGACGACGGCGGCGGTGCTGATCGAGCCGATCCAGGGCGAGGCGGGGGTGGTCGTCCCGGACGACGGCTACCTCACCGGGGTGCGGGAGCTGACCCGCCGCAAGGGGTGCCTGTTCGTCGCGGACGAGATCCAGTCGGGTCTGGGCCGCACGGGCCGCACGCTCGCGGTGGAGCACGAGGCGGTCGTCCCGGACGTCGTCCTGCTCGGCAAGGCGCTGGGCGGCGGCATCGTCCCGGTGTCGGCGGTGGTGGCCCGGCGGGAGGTGCTCCAGGTGCTCCGTCCGGGCGAGCACGGGTCGACGTTCGGCGGCAATCCGCTGGCCGCGGCGGTCGGCACGGCCGTGGTGGAGCTGCTGGAGACGGGCGAGTTCCAGCGCCGTGCGGCGGAACTGGGCGGCATCCTGCGCGAGGGCCTGGAGTCGCTCGTCGGCAAGGGCGTGGTCGGCTTCCGCTCCCGCGGCCTGTGGGCGGGCGTGGACGTCGACCCGGCGCTCGGCACCGGCCGCGAGGTCAGCGAGTGGCTGATGCGGGAGGGCGTCCTGGTCAAGGACACCCACGGCTCCACCATCCGTCTGGCCCCGCCGCTGACGGTCACGGCGGAGGAGCTCCAGGACGCCCTGCACACCCTGGAGAAGGTCCTGGCCCGGCAGGTCTGAGCCGCCGTCCCCCGCCGGGGCCCGGCGGGGGACGACATGCCCCCAAAACTCCCATCCCTCCCAAGAGTGAGGAGGGGGACAAGAGGGGGTAGACCACTCTCAGCGACAGAGAGGTCGGCCGTGGGCGGACACCAGGAGCAGGACGTGGCCCGGCAGGGGTTCGACGTGGCCGACGTCGTTCCCCTGGTGCTCGATCCGCAGGGCATGGTGTCGGGCTGGACCGGCCGGGCCGAGCGACTGCTGGGGTACCGCGCCTCCGAGGCCGTGGGCCGCAAGTTCGCCGAGCTGCTGGTCCCCGAGGACGCCGAGCGGGTGCCGGACCTGGTCGAGCGGTGCCGGGCGGACGGCGACTGGGCGGGGCCGATGACGGCCCGGCGCCGGGACGGGCGGCCGGTCGCGGTGGCGGTGCGGATCACGCCGACCGTGGAGCCGGGGGACCGTTCGTCGCTGCTGGTCCTGCTGTCGGAGCCGGCCGGCCCGCCCGGCTGGGACATGAGCCGCGCCGTGCTGGAGCAGATGGTCGCCGGGACGTCGATCGGCATCGCGGTCGTGGACACGGAGCTGCGCTTCGTGTGGTCCAACGCCGCGCTCGAGCAGTTCGGCGGCGGGCCGGCCGGGCGGCGCCTGGGGCTGCGGTTCGCGGACGTCCAGCCGGGCATGGACGCCGAGGCCGTCGAGGAGCGGATGCGGCACGTACTGGACACCGGCGAACAGGTGGTCGACTACGAGCACGTCGGTCGCGTCCGCTCGGCGCCGCTGCGCGAGACCGCCCACATGCTGTCGTTCACCCGGCTCGACGACGGCCGGGGCCGCCCGGTGGGCGTGTACTACACCGTCGTGGACGTCACCGAGCGGCACCGCGCCCGTCAGCGCCTCGCCCTGCTCGACCGGGCCGGCAAGCACATCGGCCGCTCCCTGGACGTCCTGCGCACCGCGCAGGAACTGGCCGACGTGACCGTGCCGGAACTCGCGGACTACGTCGCCGTGGACCTGCTGGAGCCGGTGCTGCGCGGCGCCGAGGTCCAGCCGGGCCCGCTCACCGGTTCCGACCGCGTGCCGCTGTGCCGGGCGGGCCAGCGGTCGCTGTACGAGGACCTGCCGCGGGCCGCCATGGAGACCGGGGCGGTCCTGTGGTACCTGGCGGACTCTCCTCCGGTGCGCTGTCTGACCACGGGCCGGTCCTGGCTCCAGGAGCGGCTCGACCCGCTCGCCCTGGCGTGGGCCACACCGCCGGGCGGCCGGGAGTCCACCTTCCTGGAGCTCGGCCTGCGGAGCGCGATGATCGTCCCGGTCCGGGCCCGGGGCGTCACCCTGGGCGTCACCGGGTTCTTCCGCCGTCGGCACGATCCCTTCACCGAGGACGACCTCCATCTGGCCGAGGACCTCGTCTCCCGCGCCGCCGTCTGCGTGGACAACGCCCGGCGCTACACCCGCGAGCGGGACGCCGCGCTGGTCCTGCAGCGCAGTCTGCTGCCCCGGCGGCTGCCCGAGCAGGACGCCGTGGAAGTGTCCGCCTGCTACCGCCCGGCGGACGAGCTGACCGGGCTGGGCGGCGACTGGTACGACCTGATCCCGCTGTCCGGCGCCCGGGTCGCCCTGGTCGTCGGCGAGGTGCCGGGGCACGGCATCGACGCCGCCGCGGCCATGGGGCGGCTGCGCACCGCCGTACGGACGCTGGCCGCGATCGACCTGCCGCCCGAGGAGGTGCTCGCCCATCTGGACGACCTGGCGTCCCGGCCGGCGCGGGACGAGGGTGCCGGAGAGCCCGGGGAGTTCCCCGGCCGGTCCGTGGGGTCCGGTTGTCTGTACGTCGTCTACGACCCGGTGGACGGGCGGTGCACGCTGGCGACCGCGGGGCATCCCGCGCCGGCCGTGGTGGCGCCCGACGGCACGGTCACCTTCGTCGACCTTCCGCAGGGACCGGCGCTCGGTGTGGGCGGCCCGCCGTTCGAGGCGGTGGAGCTGCTCCTGGCCGAGGGGAGCACGCTCGCCCTGCACACGGACGGTCTGCTGGCCGACGGGGAGGCCGCGTCCGGCGGGACGGGCCGCGAACGGCTGCGGCGGGTGCTCCGGGAGGCCGCGGCCGCGCTCGAACCGGGCTGCCGCGCGGTGATCGACACGCTGGTCCCGGCCCGGCCGTACGACGACGCGGCCCTGATGATGGCCCGCACCAGACGCCTGGACCCCGGACAGGTCGCGGTCTGGGACCTGCCGGCGGATCCGGCGGTCGTGGCCGAGGCCCGCAGGACCAGCACCCGGCAGCTGGCCCGCTGGGGGCTGGACGAGCTGGTCCTCACCACGGAACTGGTCGTCAGCGAACTGGTCACCAACGCCATCCGGCACGCCGGCGGACCCGTGCGGTTGCGGCTGATCCGGGAGCGGGCGCTGGTGTGCGAGGTGTTCGACGGCGGCTCCACCGCTCCCCACCTGCGGCATCCCCGCGCGACGGACGAGGGCGGACGCGGGCTGCTGCTGGTCTCCCAGCTGGCCCAGCGGTGGGGCACCCGGTTCGTCCCCGACGGGAAGATCATCTGGGCGGAGCAGTCGCTGACCGCGCCGCCGGAGTGAGGCGAGGGCCCATGGCGGAAGCGCCGATCGACTACGCGGCGGTCTACCGGGCCCTGCCCGGCATGGTGGCGCTGCTGACCCCGGACCTGGTCTACGCGGACGTCAACGAGGCCTTCGTCCGCGGGTCGGGGCGGTCCCGCGAGGACCTCGTGGGCCGCTACCTGTTCGACGTCTTCCCGGAGAACCCGAACGACCCGGAGGCGACGGGCGCCCACCATCTGCGCGCCTCGCTGCAGCGGGTCCTGTCCACGGGCGAGCGCGACACCATGGCCGTGCAGCGGTACGACGTGGAGAGCCCGGAGCACTCCGGGCACTGGGAGGAGCGCTACTGGAGCCCGGTGAACACCCCGGTGCCCGGACCCGACGGGCGGATCGCGCTGATCGTGCACCGGGTCGAGGAGGTCACCGAGCTGCTCCGGGTCCGGGGCGGTGCGGGTGACGGCCGGGAGCGGGTGCTGGAGGCCGAGCTGTACACGCGCGCCCGTGAGCTGCAGGACCTCAACAACTGGCTGCGGCAGGCGCACGCCCGGGAACGCGAGGTGGCCCTGTCCCTGCAGGAGGCGATGCTGTCGACCCACCGGCCGGTCGGCCACCACCGGGCCGCCGTGCGCTATCGGCCCGCGGTGGGCTCGCTCAACGTCTGCGGGGACTGGTACGACCTGGTCGACCTGGTGCGGGGGCACCGCATCGCCGTGTCCGTGGGCGACGTGGTCGGGCACGGACTGGCGGCCGCCGGTGTCATGGGCCAGCTGCGCAGCGCGCTCAGCGCCGCCTCCCGGGTGGCGGACGGGCCCGCGCGGGCGCTGGACGTGGTGGGCCGCTACGCCCACGTGGTGGACGGCGCCGAGTCCGCGACGGCGGTGACGGCCTTCATCGACTTCGACCGGCACACCCTCACCTACAGCAGCGCCGGCCATCCGCCGCCCGCGCTGCTGCACCACGACGGACGCGTGGAGTTCCTCGACCGGGCCACCGACCCCCCGCTCGACGCCCAGCCCGATCCGGCGCCCCGGCCGGAGGCGATGACCGGTTTCGCACCGGGGGCGGTGCTGGTGCTCTACACCGACGGGCTGGTCGAACGGCGCCGTGAGGACATCGACACGGGGCTGCGGCGGCTCGCCGGGGCCCTGCGCCGGCACCGGGGACAGGATCCCGAGGCGCTCGCCGACACCGTGCTGCGGGAGCTGCTGCCGCCCGGCGGCGCCACCGACGACACGGCGCTGGTCGTCGTACGGCTGTGACCGCCACGCGGCCGTCCCCGGGTCAGGGACCCGTGCGCTCCCGGTCCAGGCGTGCCGTGTGGGCCACGTTGCGCCGGTCCTCCGGGTCGTCGCTGGGCGCGCCGGCGAACCAGGCGTCGAGGATCTCCCTCAGCAGCGGCCCGGACGTCAGCCGCAGGCTGAGCGCCAGCACGTTGGCGTCGTTCCAGCGGCGCGCGCCGTCCGCCGTGGGGGCGTCCGTGCACAGGGCGGCCCGGACGCCGGGCACCTTGTTCGCGGCGATCGAGGCGCCGGTTCCGGTCCAGCAGCACACCACCGCCTGGTCGGCCGTCCCGGAGGCGACCTCACGGGCCGCCGCCTCGGAGCAGACGGCCCACCGCGCGTCGTCCCCGGGGTTCAGGGCGCCGTGCGCCCGCACGTCGTGGCCGCGTTCGCGGAGCTCGGCGAGGAGGGCGCGGGCCACGGGTTCGTCCATGTCGGAGGAGACGGAGATCCGCATGGTGACGAGCCTACTCCCCCGCTCCGCCGCCTGACGGGTGCTCAACGTCCCGGGCGGGTGCGTCCCGTCGCGTCGGACGTGGTGTCGGGCCACGGCACCCGGACCTAGACTGGCACCCCACGACGTGCCGGACGGCCCGCCCGGGACGCGGCGGCACCACCCGTCCACCGGAGTCGAGGAGCGTGCACTTGTTCTACTACCTGCTCAAGTACGTGCTGCTGGGCCCGCTGCTGCGACTGGTCTTCCGGCCCCGGACGGAGGGCCTGGAGCACGTGCCGTCGTCCGGCGCCGCCATCGTCGCCGGCAACCACCTGTCGTTCTCGGACCACTTCCTGATGCCGGCCGTGCTCAAGCGGCGCATCACCTTCCTCGCCAAGGCCGAGTACTTCACCGGCCCCGGCCTCAAGGGCCGGCTGACGGCGTTCTTCTTCCACAGCGCGGGGCAGATCCCCGTCGACCGCTCCGGCAAGGAGGCCGGGCAGGCCGCCATCCGGGAGGGCCTCGGCGTGCTGGGCAGGGGGGAGCTGCTCGGCATCTACCCGGAGGGCACGCGCTCGCACGACGGCCGTCTCTACAAGGGCAAGGTCGGCGTCGCGGTGATGGCCCTGAAGGCGGGCGTGCCGGTGGTCCCCTGCGCGATGATCGGCACGTTCGAGGCGCAGCCGCCCGGCAGGAGGATTCCCCGGATCCGCCCGGTGGTGATCCGTTTCGGCGAACCGCTGGACTTCTCGCGCTACGCGGGGATGGAGAACGAGAAGGCGGTCCTGCGCGCCGCCACCGACGAGATCATGTACGCCATCCTCGCCCTCTCCGGGCAGGAGTACGTCGACCGGTACGCGACCGTCGTCAAGGCCGAGGACGCCGGGCGCGGGGCGGAGGGGAGAAGCCGCTTCCCGCGCATGCCGCTGAGCTGACCGCTGCGGACGCGGACGGGGGGCGGCCGGAGAGTCCCGGCCGCCCCCGTGCCGTACGGCGTGGGCTCAGGGCTTCGGGGTGGCGTGCGGTGCGCACGTCACGTCGGAGCGGTCCAGCTCGCCGGTGAGCAGGTAGGTGTCCACCCGGTCGTTGACGCAGGGGTTGACCAGGCCGGTGACGCCGTGGGACCCGGCGTTGCGTTCGGTGACGAGGCGGGAGCCCCTGAGCCGCTGGTGCAGTTCGACGGCGCCCGCGTACGGGGTGGCCGCGTCACGCTCGGACTGGACGATCAGCACCGGCGGCAGGCCCTTGCCGGACTTCACGTCCACGGGCGTCCGCTGCTTGGCCGGCCAGGTGGCGCAGGGGAGGTTCATCCAGGCGTTGGCCCACGTCATGAACGGGTGGTCCCGGTGCAGCCGGGTGTTGTCGCGGTCCCACGTGCGCCAGGCGGTGGGCCACTTGGCGTCGGCGCACTCCACGGCCGTGTAGACCGCGTTGCCGTTCTCCGCGGCCGCGTTGCCCGCCGTGTCGGACAGGTCGGGGGCGGCCGCGTCGACGAGCGCCCGGGTGTCGCCGGCGACGTACCGGCTGAAGACGTCCGCCGTGGGTGCCCACGCGGAGTCGTAGTACGGGGCGCTCTGGAAGAAGGAGATCAGCTCGGCCGGACCGACGACGCCACCGAGGGGGTTCTCCTCGGCGGTGGCGCGCAGCTCGAGCCACCGCTCCTGGACCTCGGCGCGGGTGTCTCCGAGGTGGTAGGTCGCGTCGTTCTTCGCGACCCAGTCCTGCCAGTCCTCCCAGCGGCCCTCGAAGGCGACGTCCTGGTCCAGGTTGGCCTGGTACCAGATCTTCTCGCGGGAGGGGTTGACCACGCTGTCGACGACCATGCGGCGGACGTGGCCCGGGAAAAGGGTGGCGTAGACGGCGCCGAGGTAGGTGCCGTAGGAGACGCCGAGGAAGTTGAGCTTCTTCTCGCCGAGGGCGGCGCGGACGACGTCGAGGTCGCGCGCGGTGTTCGGCGTGGTCATGTGCGGCAGCATCGCGCCGCTGCGCTCCCGGCAGCCCTCGGCGTACTCGCGGGCGAGCTTGCGCTGGGCGAGCTTGTCGGCCTCGGAGCGGGGCACCGGGTCCGCCTTGGGCGCCTTGACGAACTCCTGCGGATCGACGCAGGAGATGGGCGCGGACCTGCCGACGCCGCGCGGGTCGAAACCCACGAAGTCGTACGCCTCGGCCACGTCGGCCCAGACCGGGTTCCCGGAGGTGACCCGGGCCGGGAAGCGCAGACCGGATCCGCCGGGACCGCCCGGGTTGTAGAGCAGGGCGCCCTGGCGCTCGCTCCTGGTGCCGGTGTTGCCGATGCGGTCGACGGCGAGCTCGATCTGCTCGCCGTACGGCTCGGCGTAGTCCACCGGCACCGAGACCCGGCCGCACTGGATCGGCTTGGCCAGGTTCCAGTCCTCGGGGCAGTCCTGCCAGTCGATGCCGGTCTTCGCCGCCCGGGCGGCCGCGACGGCGACGCCCCTGGCCTCGCGGTCCTCGCCGTGGCGGGTGTCCGCCGTCGCGCTCGCCGCGGGTGCCGCGACGGCGCCGGCTATGAGCGTCGCCGCGACGAGCACCCCGGCCGAACCGAGCGCTCCCGCCCGTCTCCTCGGTCTGCTGTCCCTCAAGTGGGGCCTCCCCGTTCATCGTTGCGATGGGTACGGGGGATCCTCGCCGCTGCGAGGCCGCCGGGGACAGGGCCCGAGGCCGTTCTTTGCCAACCCGATAACCGGTCAGGGGTGTTCCGCCAACCGGACGGGGCTTACGAGCCGGCCGTTCCCCGGTGCTCCGCCGCGATGCCGAAGCGCCGGCGTTCGCGGGGAGCGGACGCGACCTCGCGGACCCCGGACACCGTGCTGACCACCTGCTCCTCGGCAGGCTCCTCGAGCCGGCGGAGCTCCTCGAGTCGTCGCAGGTCATCGGCGGAGACGAGGGCGACGAGGGGTTTCCCGTGCCGGGTCACGACGACGCGCTCACCGCCGTACACCACGCGGTTGATGAGGTCGGCGAGCTCAGCCCTGGCTTGGGTCACCGGAATCTCGTAGGCCATGGACCCATCATAACGTCACGTACGTCCTGTACATTTTTTACGGAGACGACCAGACAGGAGGGGCTCCCATGACCCGACCGGCCGCCCGCCACGTCCTGCCCGGGCCCACCGAACGCACGGCGTCCGGAAACCGGCCGACGGACCCCTGCTCGAAGCCGCTCGAGGGGCGCGTCGCCGCCCTCGGGACACCGATCGACGAGACCTCCGCGAACGACGTGGTGGCGCAGCCCGTACACCTGGAGCACCACTCCCCCGGCGGCTCCTTCCACGCCGCACCGGCGCTCCGCCGGCCCTCCCTCCCGGAGCCGGTCGAGGAACGGGCCGGCGATCCGGCGATCCGGGCCGGGGAGCCGGCCCGCGTCCGGTCGCGGACGGAGGAGCTCCCGGTCCGGCACACCGGCCGCACCGCGGAGCGGGTCCGGGCGGAGATCGAGCGGGACGCGGCCCTCGACGTGCGGGCGGCGGTGGAGTACGGCCCGGCGGACCGGATCGTGACCGGCCGCGGGATCGCGTCCCCCGCCCCCGGCGCGAGGTGAGCCGCGGATGCTGCCACCGGAGCTGCCGCCGCTGCCCGCGCTGACCCGCGCGGAGGCCGAGCTGATCGACCGTTACCTCGAGATCGTCGACCTGCTCGGCCGGATCAACCCGGCCCTGGGCGGTGACACCTACCGCGGACTGCGCGCCGCCCAGGCGCTGGTCGGCAGCGCCGTCGCGCTGCGCGAGGCGCTGACCCTGATGCACCGGCGCGGCGAGAGCGAGTTGCACGCCGGCACGCTGGCCCGGGCCCTGCGGGTACTGGACGGTGAGCGCCGCACGGCCCGGGTCACCCTCCCGCCGGACTCCGCCGGTTGACGCCCGCGGACCCCGGCCGGCGGCCCCGGACGGCCGCGTGCCCCGGCCGGGGCCGAAACGGACCAAACGGCGTACCCCCGTCCGGCGTAGACGAACCTGCTGTTTTCGGACCCTCGGAGTTGCGTGACGCGCGTACTCCACGGCCGGAACGGGGCATACCGGCCCTGGTCCACGGCTCCCCGGGCCCTCGGCGCGGACCCGAACAGGAAGGTGTCCACCCGAACGGATGAGTGGTGAGTAACAACACAAACTCCACGTTCCGTTGGGATTTCGATCGCTTCATGAGCCAAGATCCCTGACTGACGACAAGACCCCGCCGCCGCGGCGGGGCGATCCGGGCGGACGCCGAGTCCTGCCGCCGCCCGGATGACCGGTCGACAGGAGTGGATCGGCAGGAGTGGAGGACCCGAGCACGACGGGCCGCCGGAGCGTCAGTTCCGAGCAGTCCTTGGGGTGAAGCCGCACAGGTGCGGCCGGGCAACTTCGCCAGCCCGAATCCGACAGGTCATCCTTCACAGGCGGCTGACGAAGGGTTGCGCATGACTGCGCTCAATCGTGTCCCGTCTCTCATGGCCCGGGCCGGCACGGCCTCGGCCCTCACCCTGGCCGCCGTGGGCGGCTCCATCGTGGTCCCCGGCGCCGCCTCGGAGGCGGCCGCCGCGAGCACGGCCACCAAGGCGCTGCGCGTCGCCGCCTCCAAGAAGGGCTCGCCCTACAAGTGGGGCGCCACGGGCCCGTCCAGGTTCGACTGTTCGGGTCTGACGCTGTACTCGTTCAAGAAGGCGGGCAAGAAGCTGCCGCGCACCGCCGAGCAGCAGTACAACAAGACGCGTCACATCTCCGCCAAGAACCGCAAGGCGGGGGACCTGGTGTTCTTCCATTCGGGCAGCTACGTCTACCACGTCGGCATCTACGCGGGTAAGGGCAAGATCTGGCACGCCCCGAAGACCGGGGACGTGGTGCGCCTGCAGAAGATCTGGACCCGCAGCGTCTGGTACGGCCGGGTGAAGTGACCACGGGGGGCGGCGGCTTCGGCCACCCCGCCGCCCCGCCGTCCCCGGCCGACGCCGCCCCTACTGCTCCTGCCGTCCGGCCGCCGTGACCGCTCCGGCGGGCCGGACGGCCCACGGAAGTTCGACCGACACGGTCTTGCCGCCCTCGCGCGTGGGGCGGACCCTCAGCCTGCCGCCGCATTCGACGGTCAGCCAGCGGATGATGACCAGCCCGCGGCCGTTGTCCTGCTGGACCGCCGCGGGCAGCCGCTTGGGGAGTCGCGGGTGACTGTCCGTGACGCCGATGTGCACCCGCTCGTCCCGGACCAGGACGACGTCCACGGTGAACGTGGGGGACTGCCCGAACGTGTGCTGCACCGCGTTGGTGGCGAGTTCGGAGACGATCAGCCGGACGGTGTCGCACAGTTCCGCGCCCGCCGGCATGCCCCATTCCTCCAGCGCCCCCACCACATGGGCACGGGCGGCCGCGACCGAGGCGGGATCGCTCGGCAGAGTGACGGATGCTTCCAGATGGTCTGCCATGGCGACGTCGTCCCTTTCCCACGGGACCGCAGTCCGACACGGAGCGGCTGGTTCGAGTACGGTCCCGCACTGGTGCTTCGCCGCCAGACTGCCATCACCGCACGGCGCGGAACGGCGATCCACCAAGATGTGCATATATCTGTCGCTCAAAGCGGTGAACTCTGCGACGGGAGACCGTATCCGGGCGGCTCGGAGGGGGTAAGGAGAAGCCCATGCAGCACGGTCCCGCGGTGCGCCGCCGGAAACTGGGCGCCGAACTGCGCGCGCTGCGCGTCTCGGCGGGGCTCACCAGCGGTGGGGCGGCCCGGCTGGCGGGCTGGCACCAGTCGAAGGTGAGCCGGATCGAGACGGGCACGAGCGGGGCGAAACCGGCCGATGTGCGGTTGCTCCTCGACGTCTACGGCGTGGCGGATCCGCAGCTGCGGGAGTTGCTGCTGGTGCTGTCGGGCTCCGGTGACGGCGACGGGCGGCACCACTGGTGGCACGCCTACCGCGGGGTACTGCCGCCGACCTACCGGGACTTCATCAGCCTGGAGTCGCAGGCGAGCGCGATGCGCACCCTGGAGACCACGGTGATCCCGGGGCTGCTGCAGACCCCGGAGTACGCGCGTGCGGTGACGGAGGCGGCCCTGGAGGGCGCCTCGGAGGAGCGTCTGGACGCCCTGGTGGAGGTGCGGCTGGCCCGGCAGGACGTGCTGCGGGCGACGCCTCCGCTGGAGCTGAGCGCGGTGCTGGACGAGGCGGTGCTGCGCCGGGAGGTCGGCGGCCCGGGGGTGATGCGCCGTCAGCTGGGCCGGTTGGTCGAGGCGGCCCGTCTGCCCCAAGTGCGTCTGCAGGTACTGCCGTTCAGCGCCGGTGCGCATATCGGCGTGACCGGCCCTTTCGTAATCTTTTCATTTTCGCGCACTTCTGATCTGGACGTGGTTGTTCTCGACCACTTGACGAGTAGCCTCCATCTGGAGCGGAAAGAAGACCTCCGGGCCTACTCGGAGGCCTTTGACGTCCTTTCGATCCACGCCCTTTCCCCCGAGGACTCGTTGGATTTCATCGCCGGTGCCGCAGCCGGCGCATAAGGAGGCACGATGCCCGCACCCCCTCGGACCGTCCCTTCCGGCCTCGCACTGCGCGATGTGAGGTGGCTGCGCAGCAGCTACAGCACGGGGGCGAACAACTGCGTCGAGACGGCCCGGCCGGCCGCCGGCCCCCTGGCCGGGCTGCTCGCCGTGCGCGACTCCAAGGCCCCGGACGGGCCCGTGCTGCTCTTCTCCCCCGACAGCTGGGCCCGGTTCGTGACCGTGGTCGGCTGACGACCCGGCCGACCCGTCACCGGGCGACGCACGGCCGTGCCCGCCGACTCATGGCCGCGTCTCGCCGATCACCCGTACAGCGCGTTCGATCTCCGCCCCGGACAGGTCCGCGCGGGCGGTCAGTCTGAGCCGTGAGACGCCGTCGGGCACGGAAGGAGGACGGAAGCAGCCCACGGACAGGCCGGCCGCCCGGCAGTCGGCCGCCCATCGTACGGCCTGCTCCGGGGAGGGAGCGCGCACGGAGACGACCGCGGCGTCCGGACGCACCGCTTCCAGACCCGCGGCCGTCAGCCGGGCGTGCAGGTCCCGCGCCACCCCGCCCGCCCGCGCCGCACGCTCCGGCTCCCGGCGCAGCAGCCGGAGGGCCGCCAGGGCCGCACCGGCCGCGGCGGGGGCGAGTCCCGTGTCGAAGATGAACGTCCGGGCCGTGTTGACCAGGTGATCGATCACCCGGGCCGGGCCGAGCACCGCTCCGCCCTGGCTGCCGAGCGACTTCGACAGCGTGACCGTCACGACGACGTCGTCGTCGCCCGCGAGCCCCGCCGCGTGCGGGGCACCGCGCCCCCCGTCGCCCAGCACGCCCAGCCCGTGCGCGTCGTCGAGCACCAGACCGGCACCGTGCTCCCGGCACGCCTCGGCGAGCCCGGTGAGCGGGGCGGCGTCGCCGTCCACCGAGAACACCGTGTCGGACACCGCGACCGCGGGCCCGTCGTGCCCGCCCAGCGCCTTGCGCACGGCGTCGGGGTCGGCGTGCGCCGTGACGTGCGTCGTCCCGCGGGCCAGCCGGCAGCCGTCGATCAGCGAGGCGTGGTTGCCCGCGTCGGAGACGATCCTGGAGCCGTGCGGGGCCAGCGCGGTGACGGCGGCGAGGTTGGCGGCGTAGCCGGAGGAGAGGACCAGGGCCGCCTCGAAGCCGCAGAAACCGGCCAGTTCGCGTTCCAGTTCGGTGTGGAGGGCGGTGGTGCCGGTGACGAGCCGGGATCCGGTCGCCCCGCCGCCCCAGGTCAGCGCGGCCCGCGCGGCGCCCTCGGTGACCTCCGGATGCCGGGCCAGGCCCAGGTAGTCGTTGCTCGCCAGGTCGAGCAGCGGCGTGTCGGCGGACCGGGGGCGCAGGGTGCGGACGAGTCCGGCCCCGCGGCGCAGTTCCGCCTGCTCGTCGATCCAGCCGAACGCCATGGGTCCTCCGGGGCTCCTGTGGGCAGTGCCCAGACACTAGCGGGAGGCCGGACGGATCCCCGTGTGGCGATATCCACACCTCGAAGCGCCTCTGTTGTACGAAGCCTCCTTGGCCCGGACGGGTCGGGTAGGACAGGATCGGCTCCCATGGACCTGCTGAACACGCTGGTGGACAAGGGGCTTCGGCGCGAGACGCCGACCCGCGCGGAAGCACTGGCCGTCCTCGCGACGTCCGACGACGACCTGCTCGACGTGGTGGCCGCGGCCGGGAAGGTGCGCCGGCACTGGTTCGGCCGCCGGGTGAAACTCAACTATCTCGTCAACCTCAAGTCCGGCCTGTGTCCGGAGGACTGCTCCTACTGTTCCCAGCGGCTCGGCTCCAGGGCCGACATCCTGAAGTACACCTGGCTGAAGCCGGACGAGGCGTCGCGGGCGGCCGCCGCCGGACTCGCGGGCGGCGCCAAACGGGTGTGCCTGGTGGCCAGCGGCCGCGGTCCGACCGACCGTGACGTGGACCGGGTCTCCGACACCATCAAGGCCATCAAGGAGCAGCACGAGGACGTCGAGGTGTGCGCCTGTCTCGGCCTGCTCTCCGACGGACAGGCCGAGCGGCTGCGCGAGGCGGGCGCGGACGCCTACAACCACAACCTCAACACGTCCGAGTCGACGTACGGGGACATCACGACCACGCACACCTACGCCGACCGGGTCGACACCGTGCGCAAGGCGCACGCCGCCGGCCTGTCGGCCTGCTCGGGTCTGATCGCCGGCATGGGCGAGTCCGACGAGGACCTGGTCGACGTGGTCTTCGCGCTGCGCGAGCTGGACCCGGACTCCGTGCCGGTCAACTTCCTGATCCCGTTCGAGGGGACGCCGCTCGCCAAGGAGTGGCACCTGACCCCGCAGCGGTGCCTGCGCATCCTGGCGATGACGCGGTTCGTCTGCCCGGACGTCGAGGTGCGGATCGCCGGCGGCCGTGAGGTGCACCTGCGCTCGATGCAGCCGCTCGCGCTGCACCTGGCCAACTCGATCTTCCTCGGCGACTACCTCACCAGCGAGGGCCAGGCCGGCAAGGCCGACCTGGAGATGATCGCGGACGCCGGGTTCGAGGTGGAGGGCGCCGGCGAGGTGACGCTGCCCGAGCACCGCGCGGGCGGCGGCTGCGGCTCGCACGAGGGCGCCGGCGCGTGCGGTCCGGCGGCCGCGGGCTCCTGCGGGAGCGCGCCCGAGGAGCCCCGCACGGACCTGGTCGCGGTGCGCCGCCGGGGCGCCGGGACGGACCTCGCGCCCAATGCCTGAGCGGTCCGTCGCCGAGCTGCTGGAGCTCGACCGGCGGCACGTCTGGCACCCGTACGGACCCATGCCGGGCCGCCGGGAACCGCTCGTCGTGGAGTCGGCGAGCGGGGTGCGGCTGAGGCTCGCCGACGGCGCGGGCGAACTGGTCGACGGGATGGCGTCCTGGTGGTCGGCGATCCACGGCTACAACCACCCGGTGCTCAACGAGGCCGCGCGCGCGCAGCTGGAGCGGATGAGCCACGTGATGTTCGGCGGGCTCACCCACGAGCCCGCCGTGCGGCTGGCGAAGCTCCTTGTCGACATGTCGCCGGAAGGTCTGGAGCACGTGTTCCTCGCGGACTCCGGGTCGGTGTCGGTCGAGGTCGCGGTGAAGATGTGCCTGCAGTACTGGCGTTCGCTGGGCCGGCCGGAGAAACGGCGGCTGCTGACCTGGCGGGGCGGCTACCACGGCGACACCTGGCAGCCGATGTCGGTGTGCGACCCCGAGGGCGGGATGCACGGACTGTGGTCCGGGGTGCTGCCGCGCCAGGTGTTCGCCGGGGCTCCGCCCGCGGAGTACGAGGAGGCGTACGCCGAGGGCCTGCGGGAGCTGATCGGGCGGCACGCGGGTGAACTGGCCGCGGTGATCGTGGAGCCGGTGGTGCAGGGCGCGGGCGGGATGCGGTTCCACTCCCCCGCCTATCTGCGGGTGCTGCGCGAGGCGTGCGACGCGCACGGCGTGCTGCTGGTGTTCGACGAGATCGCGACCGGGTTCGGACGCACCGGCGCGTTGTTCGCGGCGGAGCACGCGGCGGTGACGCCGGATGTCATGTGCGTCGGCAAGGCGCTGACCGGCGGCTACCTGACCATGGCGGCGACGCTGTGCACCGCGCGGGTGGCCGAGGGCATCTCCCGCGGTGAGGTGCCGGTGCTGGCGCACGGGCCGACGTTCATGGGCAATCCGCTGGCGGCGGCCGTGGCCTGCGCCTCCGTCGAGCTGCTGCTCGGCCAGGACTGGCTCGCGGAGGTCCGGCGGATCGAGGCGGGCCTGCGGGAGGGGCTGGCGCCGGCGGCCGGACTGGCCGGGGTGCGGGACGTGCGGGTGCTCGGCGCCATCGGGGTGGTCCAGCTCGATCACGCCGTCGACCTGGCGGCGGCCACGGAGGCCGCCGTGCGCGAGGGCGTGTGGCTGCGGCCGTTCCGCGATCTGATCTACACCATGCCGCCGTACGTCACGGGTGACGCGGACGTGGCGCGCATCGCCCGCGCGGTGTGCGCGGCGGCGAAGGAGGGATGACATGCCGGTGATGGTGGTCACGGGCACGGGCACCGAGGTCGGCAAGACGGTGGTGACGGCCGCGCTCGCCGCCGCGGCGCTGGCGTCCGGCCGGTCGGTGGCCGTGCTGAAGGCGGCGCAGACGGGTGTGGGGCCGGAGGAGGCCGGGGACGCCGAGGAGGTCGCGCGGCTCGCCGGCGCGGTGACGACGGCGGAACTCGCCCGCTACCCGGACCCGCTGGCACCGGCCACGGCGGCCCGCCGGGCCGGCCGGGCGCCCGTGCGTCCGCACGAGGTCGCGGAGCGGGCCGCCGCACTGGCCACGGAGCACGATCTGGTGCTGGTGGAGGGTGCGGGCGGACTGCTCGTGCGGTTCGACGCGGCCGGCGGGACGCTGGCGGACGCGGCGGCGCTGCTGTCCGCGCCGGTGCTGGTGGTGGCGTCGGCCGGGCTCGGCACCCTGAACGTCACCGAGCTGACGGCCCGTGAACTGCGCGGACGGGGGCTGGACCTGGCGGGTGTGGTGATCGGCAGCTGGCCCGCCGAACCCGACCTGGCCTCGCGGTGCAACCTGCTGGACCTGCCGGACGTGACCGGTGCCCCGCTGCTGGGCGCCGTACCGGCCGGGGCGGGCGGCCTCACCCCGGCCGGGTTCCGGGCCTCGGCACCGCGCTGGCTGGCGCCCCGGCTGGAGGGGACCTGGGACGCGGAGGCGTTCCGGACGCGGGAGGCGCCCTGACGCGGACGGGGATGCGGACCGTCCGCCCGGGGAAGAATCGGTGCAGGCCCGTCCCGGGGGAGGTCCTCATGCAGTTGCCGACCGGCCGTTCCAGGAAGGCGGAGCGGGGCGCCGTGCACCATCCGCTGTTCGCGCGGTGCTACGCCCGGCTCAGTGTCGCCGCCGAGACCCGCGCGGGGATGGCCGGGGTACGGCGCGGACTGCTCGGCGGGCTGTCCGGCCGGGTGATCGAGGTCGGCGCGGGCAACGGTCTGAACTTCGCGCACTATCCGGGCGCCGTCTCGGAGGTCGTCGCCGTCGAACCGGAGCGGGAGCTGCGGGCGCTGGCCGTCGAGGCCGCGCTGCGCTCCCGGACGCCGGTGGACGTCGTGCCGGGCGTGGCGGAGGCGCTGCCGCTCAAGAGCGAGGCGTTCGACGCGGCGGTGCTCTCGCTGGTGCTGTGCAGCGTGCGGGACGTGCCGCGGGCGCTGGCGGAGCTGAGGCGGGTG
This sequence comes from Streptomyces sp. NPDC126497, assembly GCF_040302425.1. Classification (NCBI taxonomy): domain Bacteria; kingdom Bacillati; phylum Actinomycetota; class Actinomycetes; order Kitasatosporales; family Streptomycetaceae; genus Streptomyces; species Streptomyces sp. NPDC126497. Next base: position 21,682 of record NZ_JBEORT010000034.1, on the reverse strand, counting down.
CTGCGGCCGGGCGGCGAGGTGCGGTTCTTCGAGCACGGGCGGGGCGGCGGCCGGGTCATGCGCCTCACCCAGCGGGCACTGGACCGGACGGTGTGGCCGCCGCTGGCCGGTAACTGCCACGTGGCGCGTGATCCGGTCGGCGCGCTGCGGGAGGCGGGGTTCGAGCTCGGCCCCTACCGGCGGACGCAGATGCCGGGGAAGGGGCCCGCGCTGCCCACCTCGCACTGCGTGACGGGCGCAGCGTGGCGGCCACCGGACGCCGCCGCCGGGGGCTGAACACGCGCTCCGGCGGCTCGGCCGCGATGTCGTCCACGGCCACCTCGCCGTCCTCGGCAGGCCGGGCCGGATCGCGCACCCGCTTCCGGCGAGGTGACGGCCTTCGGCCCGCCGGCGGCGAGGCACGCGTACGCGGCGGCGGAGGTGAACAGGGCGGGGAGCGCTCCGGCGCGGGGACGTGGATCGGCGACGGGAGCAGCGGCGCGGGCGTGCGGGCCGTCGGCCGGACTCCTCGGCGAAGACGCGGCAGGTACCCCGCGCTCCCCGCGGCGGGGGCGGTCCGGATCGTGGAATGCCCTGCCGCGCCAGGGCGCGTGTGCTGGGATCCCCGCATGACCGAACCGCGTGTACGGGCCGCGACGCCCGAGGACCTGGACGGTGTGCTGGCCTTCTGGAAGGTGGCCGCCGAGGGGACGAGCATCAGTGACGACCGGGACGGGGTGGAGCGGCTGGTCGCGCGCGATCCGGAGGCGCTGGTCCTCGCGGAGCGGGACGGCGAGCTGGTCGGCACGGTGATCGCGGGCTTCGACGGCTGGCGGTGCCACCTCTACCGGCTGGCGGTGCACCCGGACCACCGGCGGCAGGGCGTCGGCTCCGCGCTGCTGGCCGCCGTGGAGGAACGGTTCGCACGGCTCGGCGGGCGCCGCGCGGACGCGATGGTGCTGGAGGACAACGAGGCCGCCCACCATGCATGGGGCGCCGCGGGGTACGCGCGGGAGGAGCGCTGGCGGCGCTGGGTGAAGCCCCTCACCGGGTGATCCACGGCCCGGCGGCACTCCTTTGCCGTTCCTTTGCCCCGTAGGGGCCACTCGGTCCCCGTGAAAGGTTGTGTGCGTCCGCCCATGGACGAGCCCCCGGTTCCCGTCGTCGCGCGTCCGTTCCCGTCCTGTCCGACCATGGGACGGAGGTGACCCGATGACCGAAGTGCTCCTCCTTCTGGCGGCGATCCTGCTCTCGCTCGCCTGCGGCGCCTTCGTCGCGGCCGAGTTCTCCCTCACCACGGTCGAACGGGCCGAGCTGGAGCGGGCCGCCGAACGCGGCGAGCGGGGCGCCGCGGGCGCCCTCAAGGCCGTACGGAACCTGACCTTCCAGCTCTCCGGCGCCCAGCTCGGCATCACGGTCACCAATCTGGTGGTCGGCATGCTGGCCGAGCCGTCGATCGCCGCGCTGCTCGCGGGCCCGCTGGAGGACATCGGCGTCTCCGGCTCGGTGGCGCGCTCCCTCGCCCTGGTGATCGGCACGGCCCTGTCGACGGTGTTCCTGATGGTGGTCGGCGAGCTGGTGCCCAAGAACTGGGCGATCTCCTCACCGCTGGCCGTCGCCAGACGGGTGGGCAACGCGCAGCGCTGGTTCAGCGCCGCCTTCCGCCCGTTCATCACTCACCTGAACGACACGGCCAACCGCGTGGTGCGCCGCATCGGCGTGGAGCCCGCCGAGGAACTGGAGTCCGCGCGGGGACCGCAGGAGCTCGCGGCACTCGCCCGGCACTCCGCCCGGGAGGGCGCCCTGGAGCCGGACACCGCCGAGCTCTTCGTCCGCACGCTGAACCTCGCCGACCTCACCGCCGAGAACGTGATGACGCCGCGCGTGCAGGTCGTCGCCCTGGACGTCCGGGCGACCTGCGAGGACGTGGCGAACGTGACCCGGGCGACCGGGCTGTCCCGGTTCCCCGTCTACCGCGACACCCTCGACGCGGTCGTCGGCACCGCGCACGTCAAGGACGTGGTGGCACTGCCCGCGGAGCGCCGTGCCCGGGTGCCCGTGTCGGAGCTGATGCGCGAACCGCTGCTGGTCCCCCAGACGCTCACCGTCGACCGTCTCCTCGACCGGCTCTCCGGACGGCGCACCATGGCCGTGGTGATCGACGAGTACGGCGGCACGGCGGGCGTGGCCACGCTGGAGGACATCGTCGAGGAGGTGGTCGGCGAGGTCCGCGACGAGCACGACCCGCACGAGACCCCCGACCTGGTGCGGGCCGGCAGCGACGAGGACGGCCGGACGCTGTTCTCCGCCGACGGCGCGGCGCGGATGGACCAGCTCGCCCGGGTCGGCCTGCGCGCCCCGGAGGGGCCGTACGAGACCCTCGCCGGGCTCGCGGCGGCCGAGCTGGGCCGGATCCCGGCCGTCGGGGACACCTTCGAGGTGGCCGGCTGGCGGCTGGACGTGGTGGACGCCACCGGCCGCCGCGCGGCACGCGTCCTGCTGCACGCGCCCCCCGGGGACCGGTACGCGGCACAGCGGCGGACGGCCGGGACCACGGAGGAGAAGGGGGCGCGGCGATGACCGTCGTACAGCTGCTGATCGGTCTGGCGACACTGGTCGTCAACGCCTTCTTCGTGGGCGCCGAGTTCGCGCTGATCTCGGTCCGCCGCAGCCAGATCGAGCCGTACGCCGACGAGGGCGACCGGCGCGCGAAGAGCGTGCTGTGGGGCCTGGAGCACGTCTCCGCGCTGATGGCGGCCGCACAGCTCGGCATCACGCTGTGCACCCTGGTCCTCGGCGTGGTCGCCGAGCCGGCCATCGCGCATCTGCTGGAACCGGTGTTCCACGCGGTGGGCGTCCCCGAGGGCGCGGGGCACGCGGTGTCGTTCGTGATCGCGCTGACCCTCGCGACGTACCTGCACATGCTGCTGGGCGAGATGGTGCCGAAGAACATCGCGCTCGCCGAGCCGGTGCGCAGCGCGCTGGCGCTGGGCCCGCCGCTGGTGGCGCTGTCCCGCGCGCTGCGACCGGTGATCTTCGCGGTCAACGCGTTCGCCAACGCGCTGCTGAAGCTGATGCGGGTCGAGACGCGCAACGAGGTCACCGCCTCCTTCTCGGACGCCGAGCTGGCACAGATCGTGAAGGACTCCGGCGAGGCGGGCCTCATCGACGACCGCGCGCGGGAGCGGCTGCACGACGCGCTGGAGCTGGGCCGGCGGCCCGTGCGGGACGTGGTGATGCCACTGGAACGCGTGGTCTACGCGAGCGTGGGCGTCACCCCGGAGGGACTGGAGCGGCTGTCGGCGGAGTCCGGGTTCTCCCGCTTCCCGGTGGTGGACGGGCAGCGTCGGATCGTCGGCTATCTGCACGTGAAGGACGCCCTGGACGCCTCGCCGCGCGACCTGCCGTTCCGCGCGGCGGACATGCGGCCCATCGCGCGGGTGCGGGAGGGCACGCCGATGGACGACGTCCTCACCGCCATGCGGGGCAGCCGTACGCACCTGGCGGCCGTCCTCGGGACCGACGGACGGCTGGCCGGGCTGGTGACCATGGAGGACGTGCTGCAGGAGCTGTTCGGGCAGCGGACCTGAGCCGGGGACGGGCGACCGACCACCGGGTATGTGCCAGGGGATACCATCTGTGGCGCCATGCAGACGAATCCCACCTACAGCAGCCTTGTCGCGCTCGGCGACTCCTTCACCGAGGGCATGTCGGACCTCCTTCCCGACGGCACCTACCGGGGCTGGGCCGATCTCCTCGCCGCGCGGATGGCGGCCCTCACCCCCGGTTTCCGGTACGCCAACCTCGCGGTGCGCGGCAAGCTGATCCAGCAGATCGTGGACGAGCAGGTCGAGGTCGCCGCCGCCATGCGGGCCGATGTCGTCACCCTGGTCGGCGGGCTCAACGACACCCTGCGTCCGAAGTGCGACATGGGGCGGGTGCGGGACCTGCTGACCGAGGCCGTGGAGCGGCTGGCGCCGCACTGCGGGCAGCTGGTGCTGATGCGCAGCCCGGGCCGCCAGGGACCGGTCCTGGAGCGTTTCCGCCCGCGCATGGAGGCGCTGTTCGAGTGCGTCGACGAGCTCGCCGGGAAGCACGGCGCGCTGGTCGTCGACCTGTACGGGGCGCCGTCGCTCGCCGACCCCCGGCTGTGGGACGTGGACCGGCTGCACCTGACCGCCGACGGCCACCGCAGGGTCGCCGAGGCGGTCTGGCAGACGCTGGGCCACCCGCCGGAGGACCCCGAGTGGCACCTGCCCCCGGAGGCGACGCTCCCCCCGCGCTGGGTGGCCCGGCGGGTCGAGGACGCCCGGTTCGCCCGGCAGCACCTGCTGCCGTGGATAGGCCGCCGGCTCACCGGCCGTTCCTCCGGCGACGGGCTGCCGCCCAAGCGGCCCGAGCTGCTGCCGTACGAGGGCCGGTAGCACCGCCTTGTGCTTTCCTCCAGGCCACCCGGTGGCGCCGGCCTGCAGGAATCGCCAGTAGACTCCCTGCACGTGACTGCTGCGCCCGCCAAGCCCCGTATCCCGAACGTCCTCGCCGGACGCTACGCCTCCGCCGAGCTCGCCACGCTCTGGTCCCCCGAGCAGAAGGTGAGGCTGGAGCGCCGGCTCTGGCTCGCCGTGCTGCGGGCCCAGAAGGACCTCGGGATCGAGGTGCCCGACGCGGCGATCGCCGACTACGAGCGGGTCCTCGACACCGTCGACCTGGCCTCGATCGCCGAGCGCGAGAAGGTCACCCGGCACGACGTGAAGGCGCGGATCGAGGAGTTCAACGACCTCGCCGGGCACGAGCACGTGCACAAGGGGATGACCTCCCGCGACCTCACCGAGAACGTCGAGCAGCTGCAGATCCGGCTCTCGCTGGAGCTGGTGCGCGACCGTACGGTGGCCGTGCTGGCCCGCCTGGGCAGGCTGGCCGGCGAGTACGGCGAGCTGGTCATGGCCGGCCGCTCGCACAACGTGGCCGCGCAGGCCACCACCCTCGGCAAGCGGTTCGCCACCGCCGCCGACGAGCTGCTCGTCGCGTACGGCCGGGTGGAGGAGCTGCTGGGCCGCTACCCGCTGCGCGGCATCAAGGGCCCGGTCGGCACCGCGCAGGACATGCTGGACCTGCTCGGCGGCGACGCGGACAGGCTGGCGGAGCTGGAGCGGCGGATCGCCGGGCACCTCGGCTTCTCCCAGGCGTTCACGAGCGTCGGCCAGGTCTATCCGCGCTCGCTCGACTACGAGGTCGTCACCGCGCTGGTGCAGCTGGCCGCCGCGCCGTCGTCGCTGGCGAAGACGATCCGGCTGATGGCCGGGCACGAGCTGGTGACCGAGGGCTTCAAGCCGGGCCAGGTCGGCTCGTCCGCGATGCCGCACAAGATGAACACCCGCTCCTGCGAGCGCGTCAACGGCCTGATGGTGATCCTGCGCGGCTACGCCTCGATGACCGGCGAGCTGGCCGGCGACCAGTGGAACGAGGGCGACGTGTCCTGCTCGGTGGTGCGCCGGGTCGCGCTGCCGGACGCGTTCTTCGCGCTCGACGGCCTGCTGGAGACGTTCCTGACGGTGCTCGACGAGTTCGGCGCCTTCCCGGCGGTCGTGGCCCGGGAGCTGGACCGCTACCTGCCGTTCCTCGCCACCACCAAGGTGCTGATGGGCGCCGTGCGCGCGGGCGTCGGCCGCGAGGTCGCGCACGAGGCGATCAAGGAGAACGCCGTCGCCACCGCCCTCGCCATGCGGGAGCGGGGCGCCGAGCGCAACGACCTCCTCGACAAGCTCGCCGCCGACGGGCGGCTGCCGCTCGACCGTGCGGAGCTGGAGGCGCTGATGGCGGACAAGCTGTCCTTCACCGGTGCCGCGGGCGACCAGGTCGGCGCCGTCGTCGGCCGCGTCGAGGAGATCGTCGAGCAGCACCCGGAGGCCGCCGGGTACACCCCGGGGGCGATCCTCTGAGCCGCTTCACCCAGGAGGAGTTGGAGGCCGCCCGCGACCGCCTCGTGCCGGACGTGGCCGCGGACGGCCTGCGCGTGCTGTTCTGCGGCATCAACCCCGGTCTGATGACGGCCGCGACCGGCCACCACTTCGCCCGCCCCGGCAACCGCTTCTGGCCGGCCCTGCACCGCTCCGGATTCACCCCCCGGCTGCTGTCGCCGTCCGAGCAGCGGGAACTGCTGTCGTACGGGCTCGGCATCACCAACGTGGTGGCGCGGGCGACCGCGCGGGCCGACGAGCTGGGCGCCGAGGAGTACCGGGAGGGCGGGCGGCTGCTCGCCCTGAAGGTGGCCCGGCTGCGGCCGCGGTGGCTGGCCGTGCTGGGCGTCACCGCGTACCGCGCGGCGTTCGACGACCGGAAGGCGCGGGTGGGGCCGCAGGAGCGGACCATCGGCGAGACCCGCGTGTGGGTGCTGCCCAATCCCAGCGGGCTGAACGCGCACTGGACGCCGGCGGCGCTGGCGGAGGAGTTCGGCCGGCTGCGGGAGGCCGCGGCCGGGGAGTGACGGCCGGGTGACCGGGGCGGGGCGGTTCCCGCCGGCACGGGCGGTCGGCGGGAGCCGGCCGGCTTCCGGTCAGGCGTCGCGGCGGCGCAGGCTCCGCGCCCCGGCCGCCAGCGCGGCGGCCGTCCACAGCGCCGTGACCGCCAGTCCCGACCAGGGGCCCGGTGTTCCGTCGTGGGTCTCGTACAGGACCACCTGTCCGGCCCGGTCGGGCAGGAAGCCGGTGACGGTGCCGGCCGCGTCGCCGATCACGAACGACACCACGAGGACGAAGGGGATCAGCAGGGACAGCGTGGCCATCCCGCTGCGCAGCAGGGTCGCCAGGCCCGCGGCGAACAGGGCCATCAGCGTGAGGTAGACGGCGCAGCCCACGACGCCCCGGACCTGCTCGGCCGGGGTGAGGCCGCCCGCCGCCCCACCGAGCCCCGCCCGCGCCACGAGGAGCGCGGCCAGGGCGGCCGGCAGGCTCACGGCCAGCGTGGAAACGGCGATCGCCGTGGCCTTCGCGGCGAACCAGCGTCCGCGCCGCGGGACCGCGGCCAGCGAGAGCCGCAGGGCGCCGTCGTGGTACTCCGCCGACACGGCCATGGCGCCGAAGGAGAGGGCGGCGATCTGCCCCGGCACGACACCGGACAGGGCCGTGAACAGCGGGTCGAACCCGGGGTCCGACGTGCTGGAGACCCCGGCGATCGCGGAGAACGCCGTGGTCGCGGCGAACAGCGCGAACAGGGCTCCCGGGAGCGGGCGGACGGTGCGGATCTTCAGCCACTCGGCGCGGAGCACGGGTGCGAACTGCACGGTCAGGCCTCCTGGGGCTGTGCGGCGAACTCGGTCTCGGCGGCGGTCAGGTCCAGGTAGGCCTGTTCCAGCGTGCCCTGGTCCGTCGCGAGTTCGAGGATCGGCACCCCGGCGGCGGAGGCGAGGCGTCCGATGTCGTCCACCCGCGCGTCCGGCACGGTCCAGTGGCCGTCCGGGTGTTCCACGGCGTCGTGACCGTACCCGGCGAGGACGCTCCTGAGGGCGGTGGGGTCGGAGGTGCGGACGCGGACGGCGGGGCGCACGCGCGCGTCGATGAACTCCCGCATCGGGGTGTCGGCGAGGAGCCGGCCCCGTCCGAGGACGACGAGGTGGTCGGCGAAGGAGGCGGTCTCGTTCATCAGATGGCTGGAGACCAGGACGGTCCGCCCCTCGTCCGCGAGCCGGCGCAGCAGGGTGCGGATCCACACGATGCCTTCCGGGTCGAGACCGTTGGACGGTTCGTCGAGCATGATCACCTCCGGGTCGCCGAGCAGCGCGGCGGCGATGCCCAGCCGCTGGCGCATGCCCAGGGAGTACGTCCGCACCCGGCGGCGCGCCACCGGGCCCAGGCCGGTCTCCTCCAGCACCTCGTCGACCCGGCGGTCCGGGATGCGGTGGCTCGCCGCCAGGACGCGCAGATGGTCGCGGCCGGTGCGGGAGCCGTGCGCGGCCCGCGCGTCGAGCAGGGCGCCGACCCGGCGCAGGGGTTCCTCGAAGGTGGCGTAGGCGCGGCCGCCGACGGTGGCGGAGCCGGACGTGGGGTGGTCGAGGCCGAGCACCAGGCGCATGGTGGTGGACTTGCCGGCGCCGTTGGGGCCGAGGAAGCCGGTGACGCGGCCGGGCAGGACGCGGAAGGTGAGGTGGTCGACGGCTCGCCGGGTGCCGTACTCCTTGGTGAGGTCCTGGACGTCGATGCTGGTCATGGCAGCAGCGTGACGGCCCGCACGGGGCCGGGGCCTCCCCCGCCGGTGGGGATCGTCTCCCCCGCGCGGGGGAGGTCCCTCGCCGGTGGCGGCTGACACGATGACGGCATGATCCGCTTGCTGCGCCCGTTCGGCCGGGCGGTGACGTACACACGGTTGCTGCACCTGTTCATCGCGATCGTGTGGCCGTCGCTGTGGCTGTTCGTCCAGGAGGCGTGGTGGACCTGGGCCGCGGCGGCCCTGGTGCTCGTGCCCGTCGGGCTGGTGCCCGCGATGCGCACCGTGGAGGGGCTGCAGGCCAGGCTGCTGCTGACCGGTCAGCGGCACGACAGCGACAGCGCCGGCATCGTCGTCGCGCCGTCCGCCTCCTGGAGCGCCCGGGGCAGGCTCGTCGTATGGCTCCAGGCGCGGCTGCTGATCGGCTGCGCGACCTCGGTGTTCACCGCGAACCTGCTCATGGCCGCGGTGGACCTGGGGGCGGCGGCGTTCGGCGGGGACACGGCCTCCGGCGAGCCGTTCCTCCTCGAAGGCCACGGCTGGTGGCACGTCCTGCTGGTGCCCCCGGCCCTGGCGACCCTGGCGGCGACCGTGATCGCCTCGGGCCACCTGATCACGGCGCTGGCCCACCGCCTGCTCGGCCCCTCCCCCGCCGAGCGGCTGGCCGCCCTGGAGGAGCGCACCGAGCGGCTCCTGGAGCGCACCCGCATTGCCCGGGAGCTCCACGACTCCATCGGCCACGCCCTGACCGTGGCCGTCGTGCAGGCGGGCGCCGCCCGCGCGGCCGGCGATCCCGCCTTCACCGAGCGGGCGTTGGATGCCATCGAGGAGACCGGCCGGGCCGCGCTGGAGGACCTGGAGCGGGTCCTCGGCGTCCTGCGCGAGTCCGGCGGGCCGGCCGGCGGCCGCCCGGCCCTCACGGACGCCGACCGGCTGCTGGAGTCCGCGCGGGCCTCCGGCGCGGAGGTCGACGTCGCCGTGACCGGGCCCCTGGACACCGTGCCCGGGCCGGTCTCCCGCGAGGGGTACCGCATCCTCCAGGAGGCCCTGACCAACGTGCTGCGGCACGCGGGCGCCGTCCCCGTGCGGGTCCGCATCGCGGTCGACGACGGCTCGCTCGGCCTGGAGGTCCGCAATCCGCTCACCGGGACGGTGCCCGGGCCCGGCCGGGGCAGCGGACTGCGCGGCATACGCGAACGCGCGGCGCTGCTGGGCGGGCGGGCGCGCACCGGCCCCGACCGGGGGGACTGGCGGGTGCGGGTGGAGCTGCCGTTGCGCTGATCTACGCTGGCCGCATGCCGGTCACCGTTCTGCTCGTCGACGACGAACCCCTCGTACGCGCGGGTCTGCGGGCGGTGTTGGAGGCGCAGCCGGACATCGAGGTCGTCGGGGAGGCGGCCGACGGTGCGGCGGTGATCCCGCTGGTGCGGCAACTGCGGCCGGACGTGGTCGCCATGGACGTGCGCATGCCGCTGCTGGACGGGATCGAGGCCACGCGCGCGCTGCTGCGGACGGTCGACGCGCCGCCGAAGATCCTCGTCGTGACGACGTTCGAGAACGACGAGTACGTGTACGGGGCGCTGCGCGCGGGCGCCGACGGATTCCTGCTGAAGCGGGCGCGGCCGGCGGAGATCGTGCACGCGGTGCGGCTGGTCGCCGAGGGCGAGTCACTGCTGTTCCCCGCCTCGGTGCGGCAGTTGGCCGCCGAGCACGGGGGCGGGGGCGGGAACCACGCGGCGCGCGCGGTGCTGGAGCGGGCACGGCTGACCGAGCGCGAGGGGGAGGTGCTGCGGCTGATGGCGCGGGGCCTGACGAACGCGGAGATGGCGGCGCGGCTGGTGGTGGGGACGGAGACGGTGAAGTCCCATGTGAGCTCCGTGCTGGCGAAGCTGGGGGTGCGCGACCGGACCCAGGCGGTGATCGCGGCCTACGAGTCGGGCTTCGTGACGCCGGGCTGAACGCCGGGCTGGACCGCGCTCCCGGGGCGCCCCGCCCGGAGGTCGCCGGGGTCCTCCGTGCCGAGTACGATCCGCCCAACATGCGCACGAGCTGGGAGGACGGACGGTGGGGCGGCTGACCGGCGGGGACCCCTCACTGCTGCGGAGGATCAACTCCGCGGTGGTGCTGCACGCGTTGCGGGCCACGGACTGCGCGACGCTGACCGAGGTGACCCGGGTGACGGGGCTGTCCCGGCCGACCGTCGAGGGCGTCGTGGAGGGGCTCATCGAGGCGGGCCTCGTCGTGGAGACGGCGGCCGAGGAGGGGGTCGCGCGGCGGCAGGGGCGGCCGGCGCGGCGGTTCCGGTTCCGGGCGGAGGCCGGGCACCTGCTCGGCCTGGAGATCGGGGCGCGCCGGGTGGCCGTGCTGCTGGCCGATCTGGACGGCCGGGTGATCGGCGCGCAGGCCCGGGACGTCGACGGGACGGCCGACGCCGACGAGCGCCTGGAGCGGCTGCGGGGGGCCGTCGCGGAGCTGCTGCGGCGGGCCGGCGTCCCGCGCGGCTCGCTGCGGGCCGTGGGCGTGGGCACGCCGGGGATCGTGGAGGCGGGCGGCACGGTGCGGCTGGGCACGGCGCTGCCCGGCTGGACGGGGCTCGGTCTCGGCGAACGGCTGAGCCGGTCCTTCAGGTGTCCGGTGCTGGTGGAGAACGACGCCAACGCGGCCGTCGTCGCCGAGCACTGGAAGGGCGCCGCCCGGGGGACCGACGACGTGGTGTTCGTGCTGGCCGGGCTGAGCCCGGGCGCCGGGTCGCTGATCGGCGGGCGGTTGCACCGGGGGTACGGCGGAGCGGCCGGCGAGATCGGGGCGCTGCACCTGCTGGGCCGGGAGGCGACCCCCGAGGCCCTGTTGTCCACCACGGACGAGCCGCTGCACCCGCTCGACGAACAGGCGGTCGCCGAGGTCTTCGCCCGGGCCCGTGAGGGAGACCAGCGGGCGCTGGCGGCCATGGACCGGTTCATCCGCCGGCTCGTCCACGACGTGGCGGCGCTGGTGCTGGCCCTCGATCCGGAGCTGGTCGTGATCGGCGGCTGGGCGGCCGGCCTGGACGGCGTCCTGGAGCCGCTGCGCCGCGAACTGGCCCGCTACTGCCTGCGCCCGCCCCGGGTCGCCCTGTCCCACCTCGGCGAGGCGGCGGTCGCCACCGGCGCGGTCCGCCTCGCCCTCGACCACGTGGAGGAGCAGCTCTTCGCGGTGGAGGGCACGGTGACCGCGCGCCGGTAGCGGGCGCGCCTCCGCACCGGCGCGAAGCCCGCGGCGCCGGGCGCGGCGGTCCGGGAGAGGGCGCGGACGCGTCCCCCACGGCCGGCGCGGTGTCAGGACGCGTGGCGTTCCGGGCCGTGGTGGATCTCGACGCCGCCGGAGTCGCCGAAGGTCAGACGGCAGGTGTCCGCGCGGTAGGTGGCCACGGAGAGCGCGGCGGTGCGGCTGCGGGCGACGAAGCGGGTGGTGACGACGAGGACCGGCGCACCCGGCAGGCGGTCCAGCTCCTTGGCCTCGTCCGCGCGGGCGGAGCCGAGCTCCACCGTGTTCTCCTGCCGCTCCAGCTCCAGGTGCTGCAGTTCCCGCAGCACCGCACGCGCGCGCGAGGGGCCGGACGGCGCGTCGATGCCGGACAGGTCCGGCACCGAGTCCGCCGGGATGTGGAGGAGTTCGGCGGCGACGGGCTGGCCGTGGGAGACGCGGGAGCGCCGCACCACGTGCACGGGCTCGTCGCGGCCGGTCTCCAGGGCCTCGGCGACGGCGGCGGGCGGCACCTCGAGCGCGCAGTCGAGGGCCTGCCAGGCGTCGTGCGGCCCGCCGGGCCAGGCGTGCTGCGCCGTGCCGACGGAGACGCCCATGCGCGGCGGGGCGACCGTGGTGCCCACGCCGCGGCGGCGCTGCAGCCTGCCTTCGAGTTCGAGCTGTTCCAGAGCCTGCCGGAGCGTGGCGCGGGCGACGCCGAAGCGGGCGGCGAGGTCGCGCTCGTTGGGCAGGATCTCGCCCACCGAGAACTCCGAGTCCAGCGCCTCGCTGAGCACGGTCCTGAGGTGCCAGTACTTCGGTTCCGGCACCGTTTCCAGCTGCGTGGTCCCCACCCTGTCCTCCACGATCGCCGTGTCCGGCCGCGTTTTAGCGCCCTTGTTTATTAAAGATTGTTTCACTTATCTGCGACCATAAGGCGCCCTTCACCCTTGGTCAATACCAATCGGGCGCCACGGCGACGGCCCCCGCCGCGTCGGCCGCCCGGCCCGGCACGCGGTGGGCGCCTCCCGGGAGGACGGGGCGGCAGGTTCCCCGAAGACGTCGGCCGCGCGGGTCGGCGGCCACGGCGCCGTCCCGACGGCCCGCGCGGCCGCGTCCGGGCGGTGCCGGCCGTCGGGACGCGCCGACCGGGGGCTACCCGTCGGTAGCAATTGCTGACAAGCTGTCCACCACGTCGGGCGACGTCCGTTCCCGCGAGTCCCAGACGAGGAGCATCCTCATGTCCGCGACCGTCTCCGTCGAGGTCACCTCTCCCCTCGGCCCGCAGACCGTGACCCTGTCCCACGCGCGCGCGGGCCGCGGCGAACCGCTGCTCCTGCTGCACGGCATCGGCCACCACCGGCAGGCCTGGGACCCGGTGGTGGACATCCTGGCGACCGAGCGCGAGGTGATCGCCGTGGACCTGCCGGGCTTCGGCGCCTCCCCGCCGCTGCCCGACGGCCTCGCCCACGACCTGCCGACCATGAACGCCGCCCTGGGCGCCCTGTGCGAGGAACTGGGACTCGGCCGGCCGCACGTCGCGGGCAACTCGCTCGGCGGCCTGCTGGCCCTGGAGCTCGGCCGCGAGCGGCTCGTGCGGTCCGTCACCGCCCTGTCCCCGGCGGGCTTCTGGACGCAGGCCGAGCGGCGGTACGCCTTCGGCGTGCTGATCGGCATGCGGCGCGTCGCGGAGCGGATGCCGCTCCCGCTGGTCGAGCGCCTCGCCCGCTGCGCGGCCGGACGGGCGGCGCTGACCAGCACCATCTACGCCCGTCCGGGACGCCGTTCCCCCGAGGCCGTGGTCGCCGAGACGCTCGCCCTGGCCGGGGCCACGGGTTTCGCCGAGACCCTCCGCGCGGGGACCGCCGTACGGTTCACCGAGGACGTGCCCGGCATCCCCGTGACCGTCGCCTGGGGCACCCGGGACCGGATCCTGGTCCCCCGGCAGGGCGTCCGCGCCAAGCGGATCATCCCCCGGGCCCGGCTGGTCCGGCTGCCCGGCTGCGGCCACGTCCCGATGAACGACGACCCGGCGCTGGTCGCGCGCGTCATCCTCGACGGCAGCCGCTGAGGGCGGGACCGCACGAAGGGGTCCCGCGGTCCGGGAACGCCTAGGGTGGCCCTGTCATGACGTCACCGCAGACCGGCCCCGGGGGGCCCGCCGCCTCCTCCGCCTGGGAGTTGCTGCTGCCGGCCGCCTCCGCACCGCCGCGCGCGCGTGGCCGTTCGCTGCAGGCCGCGCTGCGCGAGGCGGTGCGGTCGGGACGGCTGGCGCCGGGGACCCGGCTGCCCTCCAGCCGTGATCTGGCGGCCGACCTCGGTGTGTCGCGCGGGCTGGTCACGGATGCCTACGAGCAGCTGACGGCGGAGGGCTACCTGCGCTCCGGCCGGGGTTCCGGGACGTGGGTGGGAGCGGCGGCGCGGGCCGCCCTCCCGCACGCCCGCGACCTCGCCCCGCGCACCCCCGGCGCCCGCGCGGACTTCGTCCCCGGCACACCCGACCTGTCGCTGTTCCCCCGCGCGGCATGGGCCGCTGCGCAGCGCGGTGTGCTCGCGGACCTTCCGCACCGGGAACTGGGCTACCCCGATCCGCGCGGGCTGCCCCGGCTGCGCACGGCGCTGGCCGGGCTGCTCGCGCGGCGCCGGGGCGTGGCGGCGGATCCCGAGCGGATCGTGGTGGTCTCCGGGGTGGCGCAGGCGTCGGCGCTGCTCGGATCCGCCCTGCACGCACGCGGGGTGCGCGCCGTCGCCGTGGAGGACCCCGGCAGCCCGCAGCACGCGTCCCTGTACGCGGCCGCCGGGGTCACCGCCGTACCCGTGCCGGTGGACGGCGAGGGGCTCGCGATGGAGCCGCTGCGGGCCTCGGGGGCGCGGGCGGCCGTCGTGACGCCGGCGCACCAGTTCCCCACCGGCATCGCGTACTCCGCGCGGCGCCGGACCGAACTGCTCGACTGGGCGCGGTCCGTGGACGGGATCGTCCTGGAGGACGACTACGACGGCGACTTCCGCTACGACCGGGCGCCCGTCGGCGCCCTCCAGGGGCTCGACCCCGAGCACGTGGCCTACACCGGTTCGGTCAGCAAGTCCCTCGCCCCTGGGCTGCGGCTCGGCTGGCTGCTGGTGCCGCGGGGGTGGGCCGAGGAGGTGGTGGAGCGCAAGCGCACCATGGATCTCGGCCATCCCACCCTGGACCAGGCGCTGTTCGCCCGGTTCCTGGAACGCGGCGACTACGACCGTCAGCTGCGCCGCTGCCAGCGGGCCTACCGCGAGCGGCGCGACGCGCTGGTCGCCGCCCTCGGGGAGCACTTCCCGGGCGCCCGGGTGTCCGGGATCGCGGCGGGGCTGCACGTCATCGTCGCGCTGCCCGGGCGCCACGGGCCGCGGGAACGCTTCCTCGCGCGGGTGGCGGAGGCCGGTGTGGCGGTGCGCCCGCTCGCGGACTACGCGCACGACGGGGCGCCCGAGGAGGACGTACGGCTCGTGCTGGGCTACGCGCATGTGACGCCCGCGCGGATCCACGAGGGGGTGCGCCTGATGGCGGAGGCCGCCGCCCGGTAGCCGCCCGCCCCGCCCGCGCGAGGTGTTCACCCGGGGTTCGCGTGCGCGCCGCGCCGTTCGCGTAGGTGTGGTGGCGCACACTGGCCGGATCCCGTCCCTGGAGGCGCCTCCATGTCCCACCGTCCGCTCCCCGGTCGTCGCGCCGTGCTGCGCGGCTCGCTCGCGGCCTCGGCGGCCCTGACCCTGCCCACCGCGTTCGCGGCGCCCGCCTTCGCCCGCTCGGGGCGTCCGCGGGCCGAGTGGGGCGTGCAGAGCGGTGACGTCACCCGTGACGGGGGGCTGGTGTGGGTGCGCTCCGACCGTCCGGCGCGGATGATCGTCGAGACGTCGGCGACGGAATCGTTCCGCCGTCCGCGCCGATGGCACGGCCCGCTGCTCGGCGCGGGCACCGACTTCACCGGCACGACCCGGCTGCACGGGCTGCCCTCCGGGGAGCAGATCCACTACCGGGTGCTGCTCGCCGACCCCGACGACCCGCGCCGCACGAGCGAGCCGGTCACCGGCGCCTTCCGCACGGTCTCCGCCCGGCGCCGGGACGGTGTGCGGTTCCTGTGGTCGGGGGACCTGGCGGGCCAGGGCTGGGGCATCAACCCCGACCTCGGCGGCTACCGCATCTTCGACGCGATGGCGCGCCTGGACCCCGACTTCTTCCTGTTCAGCGGCGACACCGTCTACGCCGACGGCCCCGTCTCCGCGACCGCCGCCCTGCCGGACGGCGGCGTCTGGCGGAACGTCACCACCGAGGAGAAGTCCAAGGTCGCCGAGACCCTCGCCGAGTTCCGGGGCGCCTTCCGCTACAACCTGCTCGACGAGAACCTGCGCCGGTTCAACGCCCGGGTGCCGTCCGTCGTGCAGTGGGACGACCACGAGGTGCGCAACAACTGGTACCCCGGCCAGCGGATCACCGACACGGACGCCCGGTACACGGAGAAGAGCGTCGACGTGCTGGCGGCCCGGGCGCGACGCGCGTTCGGCGAGTACTTCCCGATGTCCACGCCGCGGCCGGGCGCCCGGGAGGGCCGGATGTACCGGGTGCTGCGGCAGGGTCCGCTGCTCGACGTGTTCGTGCTGGACATGCGGACGTACCGGAACGCCAACTCCTCCGGCGACCAGACCGTGGACCCGCAGGGCATCCTCGGGCGGGAGCAACTGGACTGGCTCAAGCGGGAGCTGGCGCGGTCGCGGGCGGTGTGGAAGGTGATCGCCGCCGACATGCCGATCGGTCTCGTGGTGCCCGACACGACCGAGGGCGCGCGGCACGTCGAGGCGGTGGCCCAGGGCGACCCGGGGGCGCCGCTGGGGCGCGAGCTGCAGATCGCGGAGCTGCTGCGGTTCGTCAAGCACCGGCGGATCACCGGCACGGTGTGGCTGACGGCCGACGTGCACCACACCTCGGCGCAGCACTACCAGCCGTCGCGGGCCGCGTTCGACGACTTCGAGCCGTTCTGGGAGTTCGTCTCAGGACCGCTGAACGCGGGCGCCTTCCCGGCCAGCGCGCTCGACGGCACCTTCGGCCCGGAGCGGGTGTGGGTGAAGGCGCCGAGCGCCTCGAACGTCTCGCCCGCCGGCGGCTACCAGTTCTTCGGCGAGGTCGACATCGACGGCGGCAGCGGCGAGTTGACGGTGCGGATGCGGGAGCAGGACGGCACCGTGCTGTTCACGAAGACGCTGCGGCCGGGTCTGGTCGGCCAGTAGATCGGCACAACAGGCAACAGCGCGCTTTACCCGTCAGTCACAGCACGTTTGTGATCGCGAAACACGATTCCTTCACAGTGGCTGCATGAGTCGAGACATGTCTGACGTGACGAACACCCGGCACGGCGGGACCGTGCACCGCCGGTGGAGCCCCGTCGAGCTCACCGCGCGGTCCACGGCCGCCTTCCGCGCGTGGCGGGAACGGCGCCACGGCCACGCGCCGCCGGCGCACGATACCGGCGGCGCCCCGCCGCCCTCCGCCGCGGCCGGTGGCGTGCTGTGGCGGATGCGGACGACGGTCAAGGACGAACCGGGCGCGCTGGCCGCGCTCTGCACGGCGCTGGCCGGGCTGCGGGTCGACATCCTGAGCCTGCAGACGCACCCGCTGGGTGAGGAGACCGTCGACGAGTTCCTGCTGCGGGCGCCGGAGGGGACGGACCTCGTCGCCGCCGTGTCGCGCGCCGGCGGCGCGGACACCTGGACCGAGCGGGCCGACGCCCACGACCTGGTGGACGCCCCGACCCGGATCCTCGGGCTGGCCACCCGCACCGTCCAGGACGCGGCCGAACTGCCGCTCGCGCTGCGCCGGCTGCTGGGGCGGTGCACGATCCGCTCCTGGCCCGCCACCTCCCCGGGCGGCCGCCGGGCCCTGGAGACCGTGCCCGAGGAGGGCCTCCTGGAGGACACCGTGATCCGGCTGCGCGCCCCGGAGGGCGGGGTGATCACCGCGGAGCGGCCGTACCTGCCGTTCACCCCCACCGAGTTCGCCCGCGCCCGGGCGCTGGTGGAACTGGACGCCCGGCTCGGTCCGCGGATCCCGCGCGGCCGTGACGTCCTCACGCTGCCGGAAGGCGGCGCCCTCTCCGTGCGCCGCGCGGACACCGGCGATCTGGCGGCCGCGCGGGCGATGCACGAACGGTGCTCCGCCGAGACCCTGCGCATGCGGTACCACGGGCCGGTCGGCGACGCGGACCGCTATCTGAACCACCTGCTCAGCCCGCGTTTCGGCCGCACGCTCGCCGCGCAGACCGCCTCGGGCCGCATCGTGGGCCTCGGCCATCTGCTGTGGGACGGCGACGAGACCGAGGTGGCGCTGGTCGTGGAGGACGCCTGGCAGCGCCGGGGCGTCGGCACCGAACTGCTCACCCGGCTGGTGGCGATGGCGGCCGAGGCGGGCTGCTCCGACGTGTACGCCGTGACACAGGCGTCCAACACCGGGATGGTCGCCGCGATGCGCGGCCTCGGGCTGCCGCTCGACTACCGGATCGAGGAGGGCACCCTGGTCATCACGGCCCGCCTGGACGCCGTGGCGGACCGCCGCGTGACCGGGGAGCGGGAGCACGGCGAGCGGATCGGCCGGCCGTAACCCGTCGCGCGCGGGAACGGGAGCGGCCCGGCGGGTCGCGCCGCCGGGCCGCTCCCCGCGTGCCCGGCCTCAGCCCCGGGCCGACGCCTCCGCACGTCCGGGCGTCCCGGCCCGCTCCCCCAGGGCCGCGTCCAGATCGGCCCACAGGTCCTCGACGTCCTCCAGGCCGACCGAGAGCCTCAGCAGCCGGTCGCTCACCCCGGCGTCCCTGCGGTCGTCGGCGTCGACGATGCGGTGGCTGATGGAGGCCGGGTGCTGGATGAGGGAGTCCACGCTGCCCAGGCTGACGGCCGGGGTGATCAGGCGGACGCCGGCGATCACCCCGTGCGGGTCGCCGTGTACTTCGAAGGAGACCATCGCCCCGCCGATGCGCGGGTAGTGCACCCGGTCCACGCGCGGGTCGGCGGTGAGCCGGCCGGCGAGTTCGGCGGCGTTCGCGGACGCGGCCCGCACCCGTACCGGCAGGGTCGACAGGCCGCGCAGCAGCAGGTATCCGGCCAGCGGGTGCAGCACGCCGCCCGTGGCGAACCGCACCTGGCGCAGTCGCCCGGCGAACTCCTCGTCGCAGGCCACCACGCCCGCCAGCACGTCCCCGTGGCCGCCGAGGTACTTGGTGGCGCTGTGCAGCACCAGCCGCGCCCCGTGCTCGGCCGGGCGCTGGAGGACCGGGGTGGCGAAGGTGTTGTCGACGAGCAGCGGCACGGAGCCGCAGGCGTGGGCGACGGCCCGCAGGTCGATCTCGGCGAGCGTGGGGTTGGCCGGGGTCTCCACGAGCACCAGGCCGGTGTCGGGGCGCAGCGCGTCGGCGACCCCGGCCGGGTCGGTCCAGGTCACCTCGGAGCCGAGCAGTCCGGCGGTCAGCAGGTGGTCGCTGCACCCGTACAGGGGACGTACGGCGACGACGTGCCGCAGTCCCATCGAGCCGCGGACCAGCAGGACGGCGCTGAGCGCGGCCATGCCGCTGGCGAACGCGACCGCCGACTCCGTGCCCTCCAGGCGGGCGAGGGCGGTCTCGAAGCGGGCGACGGTCGGATTGCCGAGCCGCCCGTAGACCGGCGGGCCCTCCGGCTCGGCCCCGGTGGCGGCGAAGGCGTCGATGCGGGCCGCCTCGGCGCGGCTGTCGTACGAGGGGTAGGTGGTCGACAGGTCGATCGGCGCGGCGTGCAGTCCCAGTCCGGCGAGGTCGTCGCGGCCTGCGTGCACGGCCTCGGTGGCGAGTGCGCGGGTGGTGCGTCGCGTGTCCATGCCCAAGTCCATGGACGGAAGGGTGAACACCGAACGGGCCAGGGGAGCCACATCCCGTGCTACGTTCGGCCGGTGGCCGAATCTGTCGTACTGGATCCGGTGGACCTCCATCTGCTGCGGCTGCTGCAGAACGACGCCCGGACGACGTACCGGGACCTCGCCGCGCAGGTCGGGGTCGCGCCGTCGACCTGTCTGGACCGGGTGGCCCGGCTCCGCCGCTGCGGCGTGATCCTCGGGCACCGGCTGGAGCTGGACCCCGCCAAGCTGGGGCGCGGGCTCCAGGCGTTGTTGTCGGTGCAGGTCAGACCGCACCGGCGGGAGCTGGTGGGACCGTTCGTGGAGCGGATCCGGGCGCTGCCGGAGTCGCTGACCGTGTTCCACCTGACCGGCCCCGACGACTATCTGGTGCATGTCGCGGTCGCGGACATGGCGGACCTGCAGCGGCTGGTGCTCGACGAGTTCACGTCCCGGCGGGAGGTGGCCCGCGTGGAGACCCGGCTGATCTTCCAGCAGTGGGACTGCGGCCCGCTGCTGCCGCCTTCGCCCACAGCTCAAACGGGATGACGGGCCGCCGGACGCGTACCAGGATGGTCGGCATGTCTCAGACCCACAGCCCGCTCCCCCGTCAGGTCGCCGACGCCTACGTCGACGAGCTCATCGCCCTGGACCCGATCACCGGAACGTTCCTGGGGGTGAAGGAGAGTTCCTCCCGGCTGCCCGATCTCTCCCCCGCCGGCCAGGAGGCGGTCGCCGGACTGCGGCGGGCCACCCTCGCGCGGCTCGACGAGGCCGAGCGGCAGCCGGGCGCGGACAGCGACGTGGAGCGCCGCTGCGCCCGCCTGCTGCGCGAACGGCTCACCGCGGAACTGGCCGTGCACGAGGCCGACGAGGGGCTGCGCTCGGTCGGCAACCTGGGCACGGTCGCGCAGGCGGTGCGCGAGGTGTTCACCGTGACGCCGGCCGAGACGGAGGAGGACTGGGCGGCGATCGCGAAGCGGCTGCGCGCGGTGCCGGCCGCCCTGGCGGGGTACCGGGAGTCCCTCGCGCTCGGCCTGGAACGCAAGCTGTACGCGGCTCCGCGCCCGACGGAGACGTTCACCGGGCAGCTCGACGAGTGGGCGGACACCGGCGGGGGCCGGGGCTGGTTCGAGGACTTCGCCGCGGCGGGACCGGACGCGCTGCGCACGGAGCTGGACGAGGGGGCCCGCGCGGCGACCGCGGCCGTCGTGGAGCTGCGGGACTGGATGCGCGACGTGTACGCGCCGGCGGTCGAGGGCGCGCCGAACACCGTGGGCCGGGAGCGCTACGCCCGCTGGTCCCGCTACTACAACGGCACCGACCTGGATCTGGACGAGGCGTACGCGTACGGCTGGTCGGAGTACCACCGGCTGCTCGGCGCGATGAAGGAGGAGGCCGAGAAGATCCTGCCCGGCGCCGCGACGCCGTGGGTGGCGCTGGCCCACCTGGACGAGCACGGGCGGCACGTCGAGGGCGTCGACGAGGTCCGTGAGTGGCTGCAGGGCGTGATGGACCGGGCGATCGAGGCCCTGGACGGCACCCACTTCGACCTCGCCGAGCGGGTGCGGAAGGTGGAGTCGCGGATCGCCCCGGCGGGCAGCGCCGCGGCGCCGTACTACACGCCTCCGTCGGAGGACTTCTCCCGGCCCGGCTGCACCTGGCTGCCCACGATGGGCCTGACCCGCTTCCCGGTCTACGACCTGGTGTCGACCTGGTACCACGAGGGCGTGCCCGGCCATCACCTCCAGCTGGCGCAGTGGGTGCACGTGGCCGAGGACCTCTCCCGCTACCAGGCCTCCGTGGGCATGGTCAGCGCCAACGCCGAGGGCTGGGCGCTGTACGCGGAGCGACTGATGGACGAGCTCGGTTTCCTCGCGGACGCGGAGGAGCGGCTCGGCTACCTGGACGCGCAGATGATGCGGGCGGCCCGGGTCATCGTCGACATCGGCATGCACCTGGAACTGGAGATCCCGGCGGACTCGCCGTTCCACCCGGGCGAGCGCTGGACGCCGGAGCTGGCCCAGGAGTTCTTCGGGGCGCACAGCAGCCGCCCGGCGGACTTCGTGGAGAGCGAGCTGACCCGCTACCTGACGATCCCGGGCCAGGCGATCGGCTACAAGCTC
This sequence comes from Streptomyces sp. NPDC126497, assembly GCF_040302425.1. Taxonomy (NCBI): domain Bacteria; kingdom Bacillati; phylum Actinomycetota; class Actinomycetes; order Kitasatosporales; family Streptomycetaceae; genus Streptomyces; species Streptomyces sp. NPDC126497. Next base: position 277 of record NZ_JBEORT010000034.1, on the reverse strand, counting down.
GGCGAGCGGGCCTGGCTGCTGGGCCGGGAGAACGCGCGCAGGCGGCACGGTGACGCCTTCGACCTCAAGGCCTGGCACATGGCGGCGCTGTCCCAGGGGTCGCTGGGCCTGGACGACCTGGTGGACGAGCTGTCGGCGCTGTGAGCCGGGCCGGCGCGGCCGGCGCCGGAAGCCGCCCTCGGAGTCGACGACCTGACCGGTGTCCCGGTCCGCCTCGTCGTGCGGCCGGCCGCACGTGGAGGCGGGCGGGGCCCTGGGGCGGGCCCCGGCGGCCCGG